>CAJMQA010000390.1 GCA_905215395.1 uncultured bacterium
CCTCCATTTCAGATATTACGGGTCTGATCGGCCAGTATGCTCACGGCAATGAACCCAGCCATCATATGGCGTATTTGTATAACTATGCCGGACAACCCTGGAAAACACAAGCGATGATCCGCCGTATACTGAAAGAAATGTACCGCAATACTCCCGAAGGACTTTGCGGTAATGAAGACTGTGGCCAAATGTCTGCCTGGTACATCCTGAGTAGTCTTGGTTTTTATCCGGTTTGTCCTGCCTCAAACGAGTTTATTCTCACCTCTCCCCTGTTTCCTCAGGCGACTTTAAAGTTGGCAAACGGAAAAACACTGGTCATTAAAGCCAATAAACCGGAGGAAAATATATATATAGACAAGGTCTGGTTGAACGGTCGGGAAATAGACCGGAATTTTATCACCTATGCCGAATTGATGCAAGGCGGGGAATTACGCTTTCAGCTATCGGCAGAACCCAATCTGCAAAGGGGAGTTTCTTCTGACAGCTTCCCTTATTCCCTGAGTCGGGGAAAACAGGTGTCCGTACCTTATGTTTTGCAGGATCTAAACCTGTTTGATGAAGAGATTTTCGTCGAATTAGGATGTGCTACTGAAGGAGCAAAGATATATTTTACCCTGGATGGTAGTATTCCGGGGCAGACAGACTCTTTGTATGGGGGGCCTGTACGGATAAACAGCACCTGTATATTGAAAGCAAAGAGCTTTAAAGAGGGGTATGCTGATAGTGAAATACTTTCTTTGCAAGCCCGAAAAGCTGTGTATCGTAAGGGAATTTTCATGGAAAATCTGAGACAAGGGACAAGATACAAGTACTATGAAGGAAAGTTTAAGAGTGCTATGGAACTTGAAAAATTACAACCTGTGGAATTCGGATGTATGGAAAAACCTCTTATTACTCATGCCCGGCAGGAAGATCATTTCGGATATGTCTGGGAAGGGTTTATTTATGTACCTGAAAGGGGAATTTATGAGTTTGGGACGACATCCGATGATGGGAGTATATTCCTGATCGGGGATCAGAAAGTGGTTGATAATGATGGTTCGCATGGAGCAGTTGCTGCTACAGGATGTATCGCTTTAGATAAAGGGTATCATTCCTTCCGATTGCTGTTTTTTGAAGATTATGAAGGACAGTCGTTGGAATGGTTTTGGAAAATACCTGGGAAAAATAGTTTTGAAGCAGTGCCTGTAACTTCATTATTTATAGAGAGGGAGAAAACGGAAAGTTTTTAATATCTTTAGCCTGCAAGTTTAAGATGATCATAGATGAAAAAAATTGTTATCACTGTTTTTTTATTTGTTGGAATAGTATCTTATGCTCAACGACCGCAGGAAAAGGGGTTGCAGAGTATAAACCGTGAAACGGCAGAGGCACATATTTATTTTCTGGCCAGTGATGAGTTGGAAGGAAGGGAGGCCGGATGTCATGGCGGGCGTATCGCTTCTCTTTACATTGCTTCTGTTCTGAAAAGTTTGGGTATTAAACCTTTGGGAAAAGATTATTTCCAGGCTTTTCAGGCCTTCCGTAAGGAGCGTCAGCAGAAAGGACGCTGGCAGATACACCCTGATTCTATTGGGATTTTAAAGCAGGGTGTACATAAATGTCTGCGTATGAATAATGTGTTGGGTATGATTCCCGGGAAAAAAAGTGATGAATATGTCATTGTCGGAGCGCATTTCGACCATTTGGGAATAGATCCGTCGCTTACTGGTGATCAGATTTATAATGGAGCAGATGATAATGCTTCGGGTGTCTCGGCTGTTTTACAGATTGCCCGGGCGTTTGTGGTGAGCGGGCAGCAGCCTGAGCGGAATGTGATTTTTGCTTTCTGGGATGGTGAGGAGATCGGTTTATTGGGGTCCCGGTATTTTGTGGAAAATTGTATGTTCCGGAAACAAATCAAAGGATATCTCAATTTCGATATGATTGGGCGAAATCATTTTCCGGATAAACCGCAACATGTCGTTTATTTCTATACGGAAGCCCATCCGGATTTCGGTTGCTGGCTAAAAGAAGATATTCAGAAATATGGTCTGCGGCTTCAACCGGAATACAAACCTTGGGACCGGCCAATTGGCGGAGGGGATAATTCCTCTTTTGCCATATACGATATTCCGGTAATCTGGTATCATACCGATGGGCATCCTGATTATCATCAACCCGGTGATCATCCCGATCGCCTCAATTGGGATAAAGTGACGGAAATAACTAAAGCGTCTTTTTTGAACGTTTGGAATCTGGCTAACGAAGAGAACTATTGAGTCGATATCGTCTTTTATTTTTTATGCGTACGTTATTATTGGGGATTCTGGGTATTATATCCTAATTTTATTATTTAATCAAAGATAGGATATTTATGAATAAGAGGGTTATTATCCGGCAAAAATAAAGGTTGGGGGTGTTTGCTTTTTGAGGATATAAAAAACCTCAAACATTCAGTTTGAGGTTTTTTATGCTTTTACTTCAACATTAGCATGCCCTGCATTTTTTCCCGTGGAACTGAAATAGTTGCCGGACCGCAGGAATAGGGACCGAGGATATATTGTGCGTAGGTAAATTCGATAGAGTGTTGTGTGATATTAATAGCCGTCAGGTTATCAACTGTCGGAGCTTCAAAAGAAAAACAGTTGTCAGGATCTTTCAGATTAGCTTTTAATAAAGCATTGATTTCTGAAGCTTTGCTAAGGTTCAGAATATCCTTTTTATTCAGGAATTTCTGATTTTTTACATCGTAGTTGACACCGTAGAAATTGGTCATTCCGTGTGCACCTCCCAGCATTTCATAGGAGAGAACGCGTAC
>CAJMQA010000391.1 GCA_905215395.1 uncultured bacterium
CATGGCCGATCTTGGGAAATTTACAAAATCCGGAAGCGGATTGCTGACCATGGCTATAGCCGGTGGTGCTGTTGTTCCGACAATTTTCGGATTCCTGCAAGATGGTTTCCTGGGTCCTCAGGGCGCTTATTGGTTAGCTCTGCCCTGCTTCCTGTTTATCCTTTATTATGGTGTTGCAGGTTATAAGATCAGAACAAAATAATTATAATCCCGAAGGTGTCCGGAAATCTTTCCGGACACCTTCGTTTAAAAGTGATTACCATGCTCCTTATTCCCCGGATTCCGGCATTAAACGCTAATAATCTTCAGGAAGCAGCAGAAATCCTGAAACAGACAGCTGTAACAATTGGAAAGAAAAGTTCCCTTACGCCCCGGAAGTCAGCCTGCAACTAGCCTGCCATCAACAGGAATTATTCCTGCATTTCAAAGTCAGGGAAGAGTGTACGATGGCCCGGATCCGGGAAGACAATGGAGAGGTATGGACCGACTCCTGCGTAGAATTTTTCCTGGCTCCGGACGACAGCGGCTACTACAACTTCGAGTTTACCTGCACCGGGAAAGCATTGCTGGGATTCCGGAAAGAACGTCCGTCAGCCGTACATGCCCCGGCTGATATCATGTCAGCAATTAAACGTTATCCAACCTTAGGAACAGAAAATTTTGAAGAAAAAAAATTGTCCGGTTCCTGGGAACTGACAGTAGCCATTCCGGCAACAGCCCTGTTCCGGCACCAGTTTAAAACCTGGGAGGGCATGAGAGCCCGGGTGAATGCCTATAAATGCGGGGATCATCTGTCACGCCCGCATTACTTGTCGTGGTTTCCCATAGATACTCCGGCTCCCGACTTCCACGTTGCCCGTTGTTTTTGTGAAGTACAATTTTAATCCATATGAAAGACCGTACCCTTTATGGCCTTCTTGCCGGATGGACAGCTCCTCTGATTATCATTGTACTGTTCTGGTTTTTCCGGTTCAGCGAGATGAGTTTCAGCGAATTCATCCGACAGTCCATCCTTCTGAAAGTTCATTTAAAGCTGATTGCTGTCGGAGTATTTTTTGCCGACCTTGCTATCTTCTACCTGTTTTTACACACAAACAGAAACAACGCCTCCAAAGGCGTTGTCATGGCAGTCTTTTTCTATTTCTTTCTGATCTTAATTTTTTGAGTCCTTATCTTCTTCCACCTCCTCATAGTCGGCATCTTCAATATCCGGCCTGCCATCCATCTTCACAATCCGTTCTTTTTCCTCATTGGCATGTCTCATTTTCCGGATAGAATACTGATTCATCAGATCGGTCACCCCATAAAAAATAGACGTGACTCCGAAAAGAATAAAGACACTCTCGGCAGACTTAAAAGGATCGAAGAGTACAACAATACCTGCAATAAGAATCAATACCGGAAAAAGATAGCTCACCGGTGAAACATATCCCAACTGCCTGGCAGCCATCAATGTAACAAACTGTCCGACCGCAGCTATAACCAGTATAAAACCCAGCACAAACATGAAAATTGTAGCAAAAACGGAAGGTATACATACCAGCAATAAGCCCAGAATGATACTTCCCACTCCGCTGAAAGGGGCCAGACGTGGCGCCTGTTCTTTCCGGTTCCGGTAAGAAAGGGTAAAAGTGATCAAACCTGTGACCAGAAAGATTACTCCGATCAGCATAATAACGTATTTTAATGCAGCCCCCGGCCATATCACTAATACAAGCCCCAGGATGATTGCCAGAATAGCCCGATAAATTGCCCCCCTGAGATTGGTGGACGTATAAACAATTTGCATATCAACTATATTAAAAATTCTACTGTTTTCATTTAACGAAGGTAAGTATTTTTTTGTTATGGTATTACCGGAAAACCCAAAAATCAACTTTTATCATTTAGTTTTTAGCCCTTACACTTTAGCTTTTGGCTTTATAAAGTTATCTTTGCACATTCAAAAAAATAAATATGGGATATCAAGAAGAAATATTACGACGCCGGACATTTGGAATCATTAGTCATCCTGATGCAGGAAAGACTACACTGACAGAAAAACTCCTGTTATTCGGAGGAGCCATACATGTTGCCGGAGCTGTAAAATCCAATAAAATAAAAAAAACAGCTACGTCCGATTTTATGGAAATCGAACGTCAGAGGGGAATCTCCGTTGCCACCTCTGTCATGGGATTTGAATATGAAGGCATAAAAATAAATATACTGGATACTCCGGGTCACCAGGATTTTGCCGAAGATACTTTCCGTACCCTGACCGCCTGCGACAGTGTGATCATTGTCATCGATGCTGCCAAAGGAGTAGAAAGTCAAACCCGGAAGCTGATGCAGGTGTGCCGGATGAGAAAAACCCCGGTTATCGTTTTTGTCAATAAACTGGACCGTCCCACCAATGACCCTTTCGATATTCTGGATGATATTGAAAAAGAATTACAAATCAAGGTAAATCCGCTCAGCTGGCCCATCGGCAGCGGGGACACTTTCAAAGGCATTTACAACATCCACCGTCAGAATCTTTGTCTTTATACTCCAAGTATTCAAAACATTTCAGAAGGCATAGAAATTACAGATACCGACTCTGAAATCCTGGATCAATATATCGGCGAACGTTCTGCCAATAAACTGCGGGAAGATCTGGAGCTGATCCGGGAGGTATACCCCAGCCTCAACCGGGAAGAGTATCTGGAAGCCCATGTTGCCCCAGTATTCTTTGGTTCCGCCCTGAACAACTTCGGTATCCGCGAGCTACTGGACTGTTTCATCGAGATCGCCCCTTCCCCTCTC
>CAJMQA010000392.1 GCA_905215395.1 uncultured bacterium
TGCACCGCCAATAAGTCCTTCATTTTCAACTTTATTAACAACCGGCCGAACCATTCCGGGTCCGACAATCTCATGCTGCATAGCAAGCTTCTCCTTTCCGGCCTGTGTGCTATCTGCAATTAGAAAGGCAAGCAGGCCGCCAGCAAGCCCCAATACCAATGGAATAATAAACCTTGTAATTTTCATATCTTTCTCCAATTAAGTTGTTTCATTTTATAATATATTTGCCGAATACAATAGTAACAATATCTTTGCCAATCATTTATTAACAATTTCTTAATTAGCAAAGCTTAACATCACCTTATGATTATTAAGTTTCAAAAATTCCAGGGTGCAGGCAATGACTTCATTATCATTGATAACCGCAATCTTTTATACGACTTTACGACACAAATAGTTGAACGTTTGTGCCACCGTAAATTCGGAATTGGTGCCGATGGACTCATACTATTAGAAAATTGTCCGGACTATGATTTTTATATGCGGTATTTCAATTCAGACGGAAAAGAAGCCAGCATGTGCGGCAATGGAGGCAGATGTATTGCCGCTTTTGCACATCAACTTGGTCTATTCAAAGAGACAACTCATTTTCTGGCAGTTGACGGTCCGCACGAAGCGATTCTAACCCCTAACGGCATTCAGTTAAAAATGTGTAATGTTACTGAAATAATCATCCAACCCGATTATTTCTTCCTCAATACAGGCTCTCCGCACTATGTTTGTCTCGTTGAAGATGCGTTCCAAACAGATGTTTTCCAGGAAGGTTCCAGAATCCGGAATTTGTTACAATTCCAACCGGAGGGTACAAATGTAAACTTTATAACCCCGACACCTTCCTATATTAAGGTAGCCACTTATGAAAGAGGGGTAGAAGATGAAACACTGGCCTGCGGGACAGGCTGTGTCGCTTCGGCACTCGCGACGAGTATCCTTAGAAACGACAATCATAATACCTATGCCATAAAAACCAAAGGAGGAAATCTGAAAGTCAGTTTTAAACGGGAAAAAGGGACCCAATTCATTAATATTTGGCTGGAAGGACCTGCCGAATTTGTTTTTTCAGGTGAAATCACCATTTAATCGACCTTTTTCTCACTCTCCTGCGCTTTCTTGAAAACAGCCACTACTTTTTCCTTTGACTCAAAAGTCAGTTTATTGTCTTTTATATTTAAAGCATCTACTTCATTCAGCATTTGAAAAAATGCTGTTTCTATTTGTAAATCAGGACATGCCATACGGGTTGCACCCATCGGGGAAAATTGCAGTTTATGGCCTTCCATCTCATAATTCCCAAAAAAACGGTTACATCCGGCACGTCCATTCACCCGTTTCTCTACCTCATTAAATTGAATAAATATCTCACTATTCTGATCCGTCAACTTAACATCTTCACCATTAAGCGTTTGCAAAACCCACTTTACCCCATTCAATTTTGCCATATTTCTGGAAGAATTACATCCCACTCCTGCCAACGTTATACATAAAAGTATAATTAAACTTTTCATGATCTATTTTTTTCAAGTGATTTATTTCTTCAGTTATATTACAAATTTCATGCCACAAATTTGAAAAAAATATTACAAATCCGCCGTTATTTTCTTATAACCATACAATCTGAAACACATCTGATTATAATCATAAACGTAAAAACGGATATTGTATTCATTCGGTGTCTGATAGAAATTATTCTGCAAAGTCACCAGGTCAGGTCCGGGATTAGCTGCAGGAACCACCGCATACATGTAATCATAATATCCCTGTTTTAATTCTGCCTGGCCGACATAAGCCTTATTTTTTAAATCATAACTCATCTTATGAGCCGGCATCAACTGCCACTCCGAAAATTTACCATAAACATATACATCTGCTCCCGGAATGGGCTCATTATACAAAATAGCAAAATGTGCAATAATATAATCCGCCTCCAAGCTGGAATTCTGAACATTTTCCGCCTCTATGCAATAATTACCATCCCGGTCAGGCAAAGGTACATACCTTTGAGGAACAGTCCCGGGTTGAAGAATGAAGTTATAACGTCCGTCCGGACCTTTCAGGACATCCTTTACATATTGGGTATAATATACAGTACTGGAACACTGGAAATTCCGAAAAGGAGACAATCCGTTAAAAATATTATTCTGTCCATCTCCATAAACAAGCTGGGCAGGCCGGACAAAAGTAGGTTTAAAATCCCGGCGGGTATTCGGATCCTGATTCTGAGTGACATATACCCTGACGTCACGGATCGGATTATATATCGATAAATTATTGTAATTTACTGAAAAATTCAGCTGTTGCGAAGTATATAAAGATTGCAAATCAGAAGAATTAACCACGGCAGCAGTTATATTCACTCTACTTTCTACGACTGCAAAACGTTGTGAAATAACAGCACTGTCGGGATTGGCGTCATTAAAAACCTGCAACAGATAATTGCCTGAAATTTTTATGCCAGTCTGTTCATTGGGAAAAGTCAGCGTATAATGAGTATAAGGTACGATGGTATTAAAAGAATACTCATAATTATCCAATGGATTACTGAAAAAACCACTTAAATAATTGAAAGGATTCAGATTGGAATTATTCCAATCCGGATCACAATGCAGAATTTTATAGGTATATGAGTTGTTTTCACTACCCAAATCATCAAAACAGAAAAACAGTAATCTTTTTGGATCGTATCTTTAAAGTACTTTTCAAAATACTTTCCGTCATTGCACTCGCTAAGCGCAAACTTTAAATACGACAATACAATTCTTCTATAATCTTTGCTTA
>CAJMQA010000393.1 GCA_905215395.1 uncultured bacterium
GGTAGGTACAGGATCCCATTTAGCTGAAAATTCAAACAAAAGGAAATAATCATCCCTTTCATTTACCTTGCGTATATCTGTCATATCAATGTCCGAATATTCATAAACATTCGGATTTAGTTGTAATTTAAAGTCCTTGAATGCAAATGTTTTGGAATAATCCAACTTACTCTGGGCATCCGGCTCTATAGGATCACCATCAAACATCACATCACAAATATCGACCTCCATGGCTGCCAGGGTAACATCAAAAGTATCTGTAGCCGAACACATAGCAAACATAAACCCTCCGGCTGCTACATAATCACGTATCGCACGGACCACTGCTTTTTTCAATTCAGAGATCTTCCGGTATCCATATTTCTGTGCAGTCTGTTTATTAACGGTTTCTTCGGCCTTATACCAGTCCGTGTGACGGTAGTTCCGGTAAAATTTTCCCATCTGTCCGGTAAAATCTTCATGATGCAAGTGCAACCAATCATAATCCTTCAGATGTCCGTCCAGTATTTCAGGGTCATATACAACATCATAAGGAATCTCTGCATAAGTCAGGGCTAAAGTCACAGCATCATCCCAGGGTTTCTTCTCTTTGGGGGAGTATACTGCAATCCGGGGAGCCTTTTCAAGTTTTACCGCATCCGCATTTACTTCGGGAGAAGCAATCTCTGCCAGGATAGCAGTGAGACGGGCATCCGGCACGACTTCAAAACTCACCCCTTTCAGCAGGCATTCTGTGCGTCCATCTGCATCAAAGGGCAACACAAAGGCACCTCCCCTGTAATTCAACAACCATTGTATTTCATATCCTTTCTTCAAGGCATGATAAGCAATCCCATATGCCTTCAAATGGTTGGACTGTCCCCTATCCATCGGTATGAGTATATAATTTGCTTTCACAACCCAACCCGAGAGACAGAATAAAATAACCAATAACCCTCTTACCATATTAAAAAGGAGCACCTTCGTTATGTTCGAAACTATCCCGCATACTCTCAAATCCCTGATTTAGTACAGGGACCGATTCGTCATCGTTCATCTTAGAACCAATAATCTGTGTCACCATTTCACCTGTTGCTGCGTTTGAAGCAAAAGGCGAAGTGGTATCCAAATCACAGAACTGGGTCAATTCGGCACGGAAACGCAAATTTACTTCTCCCACAGCACCGTTACGATGCTTGGCTATAATAATGGTGGCTATCCCCAACAATGAATTCCCTTCATTATCCACAGTGATTCCATATTTTTCCGGTCGATGAATAAACATCACCATATCTGCATCCTGCTCAATAGAACCCGACTCACGCAAATCCGACAACATCGGTTTTTTATCAGGACGTGACTCGACACCACGGTTCAGCTGCGACAAGGCCATTACCGGAACACTCAACTCTTTGGCAATAATCTTCAACTGCCTGGATATCAAGCTAACTTCCTGTTCCCGGTTCCCCCTCATATCAGCTCCAGCTGTCATCAACTGCAAATAGTCAATGATCAGCACCTTCATTCCGTATTTCTGTTTCAAACGGCGACATTTGGCCCGGAGTTCAAAAATAGAAAGAGCAGGAGTATCATCTACCAATATAGGCGCTTCCACCAATGCTTTTATCCGGCTGTGCAACTGTTGCCACTCCTGATCTGTCAACCGCCCGGTCTTCAGTTTTTCGGAACTCAGCTCTGTTTCACTGGCAATCAAACGATTTACCAACTGAACGGCTGACATTTCCAGAGAAAATATCGCAACCGTCTGCTTATGCACAACAGCCATATTCCGTGCCATAGAAAGCACAAATGCTGTTTTTCCCATAGCCGGCCGGGCGGCAATGATCACCAAATCCGAAGGTTGCCACCCCGAAGTCACAGCATCCAGAGCATTGAATCCTGAAGGTACCCCGCTAATACCATCCGGTTTCTCTGCAGCAGCCTGAATACCTTTTATGGCTTCGTCAATGATCGGAGCTATTTCCGCTGTATCCTTTTTGATATTTCCGTCAGCAATATCGAATACATATTTCTGGGCTTTATCCATCAGATCGGAAACATCCGTTGATTCATCATATGCCATTTCCTGTAATTCAGTACATACTCCGATCAGTTTCCGCTGCAAAAATTTCTGAACAATAATTTTAGCATGAAATTCAATGTGTGCTGCAGAAGCTACACGGTTGGTCAGTTGCGACAAATAATAATAACCGCCCACCTGTTCCAATTCCCCGCTTTGTTTCAAAGCCTCACTGACTGTCAATAAATCCACCGGATCATCGTTGATAAACAATTTATGAATGGCCCTGAAAATCCGCTGATGGGCATCTTTATAAAAAGCATCCGGTTCCAGTAAGTCTCCGACAATGGAGAATGCATCCCGTTCCAGCATCAAAGCTCCCAACACCGCCTCTTCCAGATCAATGGCCTGAGGTGGCATTTTTCCATACTCGGCCTGTAGATTCATTACATTATTCTTTGTATTATATTCCGGTTTCTTCGCCATATAAAATAAAATTTACCCTCTTATCACACCTCTTCTTTTCAACTCCCAGAAACATTTGGCAGTCGCCTCTACATCTGCCAGAGCGTTGTGTGCATTATCAAACCCACACCCAAACAATATCTGATGCAATTCCGACAAACGCGGAGATTTAAAACCTTTTTTCCCCGGCAACTTACAGTAATCTGTAGAGCTCTTCATTGTACAATATTTGGGTTTTAAAAACAAACTGCTCATCATTCTCTGACGTTCAAACTCAGCTCCGACAATACACTCGTCAAAACTGATATT
>CAJMQA010000394.1 GCA_905215395.1 uncultured bacterium
CCGGACCTGTTTCGTCATACTTCATAATCAATGAGTTGTCTTTCCACTCTATCGTTACAGAATCGGAACAGCGTATACCTCCTCCCCTCATATTTGTTCTCAGAAAACGAAAACTTGTAAGTTGTCCGTTATCATTATAAATAGTTTTACCTAAATGATACCGACATTCCATTAGGTCATACTTAAGTTGAACCGCATAATTGGCACTACTAGGGTCTTTAAACATAGTCACTGTGTCCTGCCATTTCTGTACCGGTGGTACCACCACAGTAGTATCTCCTCCCGGTCCGGGTTCAGGTTCGGGAGTCTCTTTCTGCGTATCCGAACAACTCTGAAACGCCAGGGCTAAACCTAGTGCCAACAAAAACAAAACGGATAATATTTTTTTCATAACCAATCGGATTAATTTGTTTGTATTCAATTTCTTTAAATGAAAACCAGTAATAACGGAAATATTAACGGGACCTATACAGGCCAACCATTAATAACCGAGGGCTACGTTAATGGTATTTGTACCCTCAATCACATTTCCATCCTCATCCTCGTCCTGAAAATGAGCCACAACCGAACAGGCGGTCGCCTTATCGCCAACCATTGTGTAGGTATAATCGGCATAATTGTTGGCATCGTAAGCCACTTTGGTGACAAGATGATCCGTATACGAGAACAGATCCAGCCAGATGGCACAACTCAGTAACTCTCCCATATTCGACCCGACTCCCAGTATATGATACAGATTCAGGTCGAAAGAAGATTTATCCTCCACAGTCCCCACCGTACAAGTTCCGCTCTGTCCTGCCGCCACATCCGTGATGCTTGCAAAATCATTACCTGTATAAGCAAACGTATACACATTCGCCAGAGCACCGGTACCATCATCCTGTTTGATTGCCGACAATTTACCGCCAGCATAAGTAAATGCCATCGTATCGAGTTGATACCCATCGCGGGCATAAACATATGCCGCTTTCGTCATTCTTTTAGAAGAAATACCAGTATAATAGTAAATGCAACGAGTCCCTTCCCCCATGTCCGGATCATTTATATCCACCACAATTTTACTGGTAGTTCTCAGACTTACTTTTCCCGTTTTCGTAGTCCCAGCCTTCACCCAGACAATACTGTCCACTTCTTCCTGAGCATTATACATCAGGGTCACATTTTCGGTATTCACCCCCTGGGTGATGGCAATGGTTTTCACCAGATAAGCTACACCCGGAGCCTTGGTTTGCACAACATCATCGTTTCCGGCAACGTCATTGGTCACTACGTCGTCAGAACAGGCCGACAATATCGCTATGCCCATGCCTAGCACGGCAAGCAAAAAAAAGTACATTTTCTTCATAACATAAAAATTTGTAGTTGGTAATTAAAATTCATTCCGTTAATTACCTGGTTTTCATTATATTCTACAACTAGTACAATACCAGACTCACTATTCCTGAACCGATCCATTTTTTTCCTGTCAATTGTTTGGTTTTCGGGTTATAGGTCAGGATAGTCCCGTCGTCCGATCCGTAGATCACCTTCTTCTCTTTATCATATACCGGAGCCGAAAAACCGACATCCGGCAGGACAGTTTCCGGAGTTTGTTCGATAAACTGCCAATCGGTCGGATTGTCCAGACAAAGTATATGGGTATCAACATGATCGGTACCACGCATTTTCTCTCCGAAAGCATATACTTTTCCGTCGCATTCCACCAGGTGAAAAAAGATGGAACTCTCTCCTCCGGTTTCGCGAATCTCCGGATTGTCCATGGTAAAGGTCCAGACAAACTTCCGGGGAGCCTCTCCGCCCATATTCTGTCCGGCCATAACCACTGCATTCCGGGCTTCATCATAGAGGAAATTAGCATCAGAAACCGATGTCAGTTTTCCGGCAACAATATTCGGGAAGGTCAGTACATCCCGGAAAGCGCTTCCGGTCCATTTTATCAGATGCATCAATCCGTCTTCGGCATAACGGAAAATATGCATTTTCCCCCGGATCATACCCATAGCCAGAAAGCCTTCCGTATCCGGCAGAATCGTCTCATTCGTTCCTTTCCCCAGGTCGTAAGCCATCACACGGAAGAACCGTTTCCACTGCCAATACTCATCGTACTCGATACGATAAGTCGCATAATACCACACTCCGTCACAAACCATTCCTCCATAAAAAGTATGTTCACCAGTCATCTTAAATAAAAGCTCTCCCTTTTGCCTCTTTTTTAAGGAAACATGATAAACTTCAGAATTTTCATCCCCGACCACCCCGTAAGCGTCGTAATCCTCCGGCGCCCCGATCACCAGATTAATCCCTCCGATGCGGTAGGTTTTTCCGCCCTGGTCGAGTAAAAGGACATAGAAACCGTCCGGTACCCCTACCGTATTGAACACCAGCGAATCTCCGGCGACGGTGACGATCTCGGTATCGTAGGTTTCTCCTCCGTTGAGCTGCATCCGGATTTTACAATCTTTTTCAAATCCTTTTCCATACAAGGTAATCTCGCTCTCTATCAGTTCTTTTGTGGGAATCTGCAAGTCCGTCACCGGCAACCAGGGATCGATGTACTCCGTCTTTGCCTCCTCATCGGAACAGGCGGCAAGAACAGCCAGTAAACCACATATCAGTAATAACTTTTTCATATGCATATCGTTTTATTCGTTTTCCAGTTCCGCTCCATATTGCCGTACCCTTTCGGACAAGCCGGGATTGTTGAATTGCAGGGATACCACATAGGCCTGCTTGTAACACTGTCTGGCATTCGCCATGTCTTTTTGCATT
>CAJMQA010000395.1 GCA_905215395.1 uncultured bacterium
GGGGTTTCAGTGATTGCCGATGCTTATGTCAAAGGGATTCCAATGGATGAAAAACTGGCTTTAGAAGCGGTGATCAGTACTTCTACTGTGCCTTATTTGGAAGGTTTGAAAGAGTATACGGAACTGGGATATGTTCCGGCGGAGAAGAGTGCCAGTTCAGCATCTGTTACGCTGGAATATGGTTATGATGACTGGACAATCTATAATATGGCAAGGAAAATGGAGAACCAGCAAGTGGCCGGTACTTATTTGAAAAGGGCTGCTGCTTACAGGCATTTGATTGATACCACCTTGGGTTTTATCCGGCCCAAAAATACGGCCGGGGAAATGAAAAAGGATTTCGATATTCTGGATACACATGGTCAGGGTTTTATCGAAGGTAATTCCTGGAATTATTCTTTCTATGTGCCTCAGGATGTAAATGGTCTGAAAAATTTCATGGGGGGAGACAGAAGGTTTATCGAACGGCTGGATTCTTTATTTAGCATGGAATTGCCGGCTAAGTATTATGAAAATACTGAGGATATCACGAAAGAAGGTTTGATGGGAAATTATGTACATGGTAATGAACCTAGTCAGCACATTCCGTATCTGTATATGTGGACTTCTCAGCCTTGGAAAACGCAGTACCGTTTGCGGGAAATTATGGACCGAATGTATCGCAATAATATTGACGGGCTTTGCGGAAACGACGATTGCGGTCAGATGTCTGCCTGGTATATTTTTTCGGCCATGGGATTCTATCCGGTATGTCCTGGCTCTGATCAGTATGTCCTGGGAGCTCCGTACTTTAAAGAAATGGTTGTGCATCTGGAGAACGGGAAAGATCTGGTGATTAAAGCTCCGAAAGTGAGTGCACGGAATCGTTATGTGAAGTCGGTAAAACTGAATGGAAAAGAGTACGATAAGGCCTATCTGACCCATCAGGATATCTGTCAGGGCGGGGAGCTTTATTTTGAGATGAATAGTGTGCCGAATAAAAAACGGATATTTACAGAAGAACAGAAACCGTATTCGATGAATTAAGAAACTGATAAAACAGATGAAAATAATAAAATTTTTACAATTGGGTGTTGGGGTTTTACTGGCTGTACAGATGGCACATGCACAACAACAACCTTTGATTTCCTATGTACGTCCGTTGGTAGGAACTTCCGGTTACGGAAATACTTATCCGGGCTCACAGATTCCTTTCGGAGGAATTCAGATCAGTCCGGATACCGATTTTGATTATTATGATGCTGCGGCAGGTTATAAGTACGATCATCATACTTTGCTGGGGTTCAGTCTGACTCATCTGAGCGGAACCGGAATCCCGGATCTGGGGGATTTTCTGTTTATGCCAGGTACCGGGAAGATCTATTTTACGCCGGGTAGGCATGAGAATCCTGATGCCGGTTATCGTTCGCGTTACAGTCACGACCGGGAATGGGCCAGTCCTAATTATTACGGAGTAGATTTATTGGATTACGGGACGAAAGCTGAGATGACTTCCGGTGTGCGGAGTGGTATGTTACAGTTTACTTATCCAGAATCGGACAGTTCTTTTATTTTACTGGATTTGAACCATACTCTTTGGCAAAGTTGCCCCTGGAGTAATCTCCGGATAGAAAATGATTCAACTCTTGTGGGGTATAAATTGGTGAAAGGATGGGGACCGGAACGGCATATTTATTTTACAGCTGTTTTTTCCCGGCCTTTTGAAGATTTCGGTATTATGCAGGATACGGTTCCTGTTATATATAATACCAAACGTTTCAGAAGTCATCTGGAGGCTTGGGGTAAAGACTTACGTTTCTGGATGCGTTTCCCGACCCGCAAAGGAGAGGTGGTCACTGTAAAAACAGCTGTTTCGGCGGTGAGTACAGATGGGGCTAAACTGAATATGAGGGAGCTTGAAGGTAAAACTTTTGCTGTTCTGAAAGCTGAAGGAGAGAAATTGTGGGAGGAGCAATTGTCTAAATTTACGATCCAGGGTACCCCGGAGCAGATGGAAACTTTTTATACTTCTGTATACCATGCTTTCCTGCATCCTTTTATTTTTCAGGATGCAGACGGGAAATTCCGGGAATTAGACAAGAATATCGGAAAAGCGGAAGGTTTTACCAACTATACCGTGTTCTCACTGTGGGATACTTACCGGGCTTTGCACCCCCTGTTCAATTTGGTTCAGCGGGATCTGAATGCTGACATTATTAATTCAATGTTGGCCCATTACGATAAGAGTGTGGAGCATATGTTGCCTATCTGGTCGTTCTATGGTAATGAGACCTGGTGTATGATTGGATATCATGCAGTATCGGTGATTGCCGATGCCATCCTGAAAGATGTAAAAGGATTCGATTACGGGCGGGCTTATGAGGCGATGAAAGCGACGGCTACCAATCCGAACTATGATTGTCTGCCGGAATATACTGAATTGGGATGGGTGCCTTTTGACAAAGAGAAGGAATCTGTTTCCAAAAGTCTGGAATATGCCTATGATGATTATTGTATTGCACGGGTGGCTGAAAAACTGGGGAAGAACGATGATTACAGGTATTTTATGAAACGGGCTTTATCGTATAAGAAGCTGATCGATCCGGAGACCAAATACATGCGTGGACGGGACAGTGAAGGTAACTGGCGCACTCCTTTTGCTCCGATAGCCTATCAGGGTCCGGGATCTGTAAATGGATGGGGGGATATCACGGAAGGTTTCACCTTGCAATACACCTGGTATGTACCTCACGATGTACAGGGATATATTAATGAGGCCGGAGAGG
>CAJMQA010000396.1 GCA_905215395.1 uncultured bacterium
GAAGGCTGGATCAAAGAAATCAGTGATTTTGGAGCAACCGGATTACGTTTCATGGAAGTGGTAGACCGCTACAGGGTAAAACAGAGTAACCGGCCTGTAGCTTGCGTCAGTGGTATCAATCTCATTCGTTTACCGGAATTGTTCTACATTGTTGCAGAATGTTATCTGCATGAAGAGGGAGACGATGCAAAAAAACTGGCAGTCAGTTATTTTGACAAAGTACTGCGTTCCCGTGGACTGAAGACATTCAGTGAAAGAGGTTACAACGTCTATACCTCTAATATCAACGATGAACGCCGTAAGGAATTCATTGGTGAAGGGCTGTATTTCCATGTCATGAAAAAATACAACATGCCGGCTTACAATGCCCGGTACGACATGACCTTCCAACCTTCAGCAGACATTTACAACTTCCCGCTACCGGAAGACGAAAAAGCATACCGAAACTAAGTAAAACTCTAAATACAATAAGAATATGAACAAAATATACCTTTATCTGCTCGTACTGATCTGCGTCAGTCTGTTCTCCTCCTGTGACGACGAGAATTATCAGCTCTATGATGCCAGTCAGATCAACAGAATATATTTCGGGACCGATTCCGTAAAATTCATTTACGGCGCCCGGGATGATCAGGAATGTGACGTTACCATTCCGGTAAAGCTCATCGGACTTGCTAATCTGGAGCAGGACGATGCTTTCAAGGTAGAAGTGGACAATTATGAATCCACCGCCAAAAACGGAGTCCATTATCATATGGATGAATTACAGTATTTTAAAAAGGACTCCACTATAGCCTATATCAAGATCGACTTCGACAAGGCAGCTCTGGTAAAAGACGTCACTTATTCAATTGTATTGACTTTGGGAACGAATGAGCGTTATACCCCGGCCAATACGCAGAAATGCATCATCTTCTTCGGTGATACCTATATCGAACAACCTGCCTGGTGGAAACCGGACCGTCTTGGCACCTATACTCAGGAAAAACTGATCATGTTTATCCAATGCTTCCATAAGACCAAGGATATTACCCCTCTGATCTACGAGGCAATCGAACTGGATTGGGGCGAATATCTGGATACCCCAAGCGAATCCAACGGCCGTTTCCAGCATTTGCTGACTACATTTGTCTATACGACTTATTTCAAGGAATATTTCTATGCACCGATGTATGCATATTATAAAGAAACCGGAGACAAACGTTACGAAATGCCTGACCCGGCTTTACTTCCTTAACCCAAAGTCTGATCAATGATAAAAAATAAGATTATGAAAAAATTAATATACATACTCTTTGGATGCTTTCTGTTGATTGTTCAGCAGGCTTGCTATGACGACGATTCCACCTTACCCGATAAAGCCATTATTGAAGTGGATATTCAAACCTCTGCAAGGGATTCCATCAATCTTTATTTCAACGATACATTACGCATTCCGGTAAACATTGAAAGTTCCACCGATGAACTGACCTATGAATGGGGATATGGAAAATCAGCGACCAACGCCCAAACAGGGAAATCAAGCACAGTATTCAAGAAAATTTCAACCGAAAAAAGTCTGGAGTATATCCCCCGTGAACTGGGGCATTATGAATTACGGCAATTGGTTACCAGCAAAGACGGAAGTACCATCAAATACTACCACATTTTTGTCAACTCACCTTTTGAAGAAGGTTTCCTGATTCTTGGCCGCAAGAGCAATAATAAAGGAAGTATAGCTTTCCTGAAAACGCTGACACCGGAAGACATCGAAATGGGCTTGAAAGAAGAGTTCCGTCAGAATGTATATTCTTATGCCAACCAAGGAGACGAACTTTACCTGGACCCTGTTGACTGCGATAAAGTCGGAGATTATATTTACGTGTTACATGGAGAATCTCAAAAGCTGGTGCAATTGGATGCCAAAACGATGGTGAAAGTATTTGAATACGACTTCAAATATTATCAGAATGATTTCATTCCTACCCGTATGATGTCCTACGACGGCCGGTTCTGCCGGGAATTCTATATCCCGTCTAAAAACGGAGGAGTCGCTATGGTACAAACCCGTGAGCAATTTATTTTTCCATATGTCGATCTTCCCAAGGGATATTCCTGGGTTGACGGGAACGACCGTCCCAGTTATTTCTCCAGCTGCAACCGGGTTTATATCGGCCGCCGCAACAGCGATAAAAATAATGTAGTTTGCTGGAGCGGAGCCAATGCCGACCGGGAAATCGCCATGCGTCCCTGTTACGATTATTTTGAGGACCGGGAAGTAATAGCCATGTTCCAGAATGAAAAGACCGACGGAAATGACGTGTTTGTATTCAATAAATATAACGGACGTATTTTAATCACAGCCATAAATTCTATGATGTACAACTTTTCAGAGGGGAAAGCTCCCTGGATCATGTTCGAACGTCCATTGTCAAATTCCGAAATAATAGATGAAAACACCCAGTTACTGACCAACGACTATTACAAATGCGTATTCATCACACATAAAAATAAAGTTTACCGCTGGTATTACAACCAACCGGATGCCGATCTGCCTTCCGATCATTACATTAAATTGGGTGACGATGAAGAAATCAAGGCCATCAGCCATTTCCAGAAATCAAGGAATGACAGCGACTATCAGGACTATAGTGTACAGACAGAAATTTATATCGCAACTTACAATCCTAAACGGCCAGGGCAGTACAAAGGCTCTCTGTACGTATATGATGCAGATAGTGGTAAAGAGATAAAAAAATACGAAGGTATTTCGGATGAACC
>CAJMQA010000397.1 GCA_905215395.1 uncultured bacterium
GAAGGTTCCGTTGAGGGGGTGGATGATGCGGTAAAGGTTGGAGATAGCGGTGTCGCTCAGGGCCGTTTGGCTCCTATGGGAAATGTCCGGATTGGGGAGGCGGTAGTGGAGGCTGAATCCTTGTCGGGATACATTGATGCAAACCAATCGGTAGAAGTGGTGAAAGTAATGAAGAATAAGATAATTGTAAAATTAAAAACAGTTTGACATGGAAAACAACAGTATTGTATTATTGGTGGTGGCCATTGCGGGAGGTTTGTTTCTGCTTTGGATATTTTTGTATTTTATTCCTATCGGGTTGTGGTTCCAGGCACTGGTTTCCGATGTGAAAGTTTCTCTTTTACAGTTGGTGTTGATGCGTTGGCGTAAAGTTCCTCCAACGATTATTGTGGGGGCCATGATTGAAGGAAAAAAAGCGGGCATTGAATTATACCGCGATTTATTAGAGGCTCACTACCTTGCCGGTGGACATGTCCCGCAGGTTGTACATGCTTTGGTTTCGGCTTCCAAGGCCAATATAGACCTGACCTTCCAGATAGCTACTGCTGTTGACCTGGCTGGCCGCGATGTTTTTGAGGCTGTACAGATGAGTGTGAACCCGAAGGTTATCAATACGCCTCCGGTTACTGCTGTTGCTAAAGATGGTATCCAGCTCATCGCCAAAGCCCGGGTAACCGTCCGTGCCAACATAAAACGTTTGGTGGGTGGAGCCGGAGAAGAAACTGTACTGGCGCGTGTCGGAGAAGGTATCGTGTCTTCTATCGGTTCTTCGGAGTCACATAAAGCGGTAATGGAAAATCCTGACTTTATCTCTAAGGTTGTTTTGAATAAAGGACTGGATGCCGGAACGGCATTTGAGATCCTTTCTATTGATATTGCCGATATCGATGTCGGGAAAAATATTGGAGCCGGATTACAGATTGACCAGGCGGAAGCTGATTTGAAAATTGCCCAGGCAAAGGCTGAGGAAAGAAGGGCTATGGCTGTGGCCAGAGAACAGGAAATGAAAGCGTTAGCCCAGGAAATGAAAGCGAAAGTGATTGAAGCGGAAGCCAATATCCCTCTGGCAATGTCTGAAGCTTTCCGGTCCGGAAATCTGGGGGTAATGGATTATTACCGGATGAAAAACATAGAAGCTG
Source organism: uncultured bacterium (assembly GCA_905215395.1). Classification (GTDB taxonomy): domain Bacteria; phylum Bacteroidota; class Bacteroidia; order Bacteroidales; family Marinifilaceae; genus Odoribacter. The sequence goes on from CAJMQA010000397.1 coordinate 1,140, forward strand.
ATACCCAGATGCGGGAGTCTATCGCTAAACCGGTCGAACAGGGCAAAAAAAAAGGAGATAAGATTGGATAAATAGCTGCTCTGAAAATTTAAGAAAAGGTTGCCGAAATCCCGGCAACCTTTTTTATGGATGTTTGTATTTTTACATTCATGAAGAAATGTATTGTTTTTATTGGAGTTTTGTGCGGAATTTGCTTGTCTGTCTTTGCTGAAAGCAGAAATTCCTGGTCAACAGCCGGATTTTACGGATTGGAGGTGTATTTGCTGGCAGAAGGTCTGATCGATGGGAAAGTGGTGGTCTCAGAAATGAAAAGACCGGCCCGCCGTCCGGCTAAAATTGTGATGTGGGTGGATGATGAAGGGGAAAAGCTGGTGGTCGATGGTTCGGATTTTGTCACTGTCATAGCAGCTATTACCGATCAGTAGGGAAATATCAAACGCTTGAATAAAGATGAGGTTCGTTTTTCTGTCGCAGGGCCTGGGGTTATCGTCGGAGAGGAATCCTGATTCGCTAGTCCCCGCAAAACAGAATGGGGCACTGCGCCTGTCCTGATCCGTTCCGGACTGCAACCGGGAAAAATTACAGTTTATGCAGAAGTATCCCTGAAAGGATCGCAGATGCCTGTTGCCGGCGAAATAACCCTGAAGGGTGTGTCTCCGGGTTTCTGGATGTTGTATGACCAGCAGGAAGCTCAGAAAATGGGTATTGCAGGAGGGAAAATAGTGCTAGCGGAAAAAAAGGATCGCCAACTGGAAAAAGAAATACAAAGATTGTGACAGGAACTGAATGCCATGAAACTGAAAGAGGTTGAGAGGCAACAGGGAGAGTTTGAATAATAAAAAAAAGATGGATCGATTGAATTACCCGATTCCCCTGACGGGATTGGCTGTTTGGGCCGGAAAAGATAATCCGGCGATCGGGATCGACGAGGAGGAAGATGGGAATGGAAGGGTTGTAAAAAAAGACAAACAGCAATTTTAATTCGCAACTTAAGCTGAGATTTCCAAATATTTTAATTTTTTGTCACCCGTTTTTTCTTTCGTGGTGTCTGTATATACTCCTAAACTGAAAATGATGAAATGGGAAGATATAACAGACGAAGCCCGGAAAGCTGCAGAACAGGTATTGACGCATTTATTGACTGAAAACCGGAATGTATCCGGAGATCAGTTGTCAAGCCGTCTGCAAGATCCGGCATATTTGGAAAAAAGATCGAAACAACGGGAACGTTACTGCGGCCAGGAGGCTTTCAGGCGAATGAAACGACAGGAATTGAAACGTCTGAAGATTCGTCTATGGAGCCGGATTGCAAGTGTGGCTTGCATACTGATCGCGGGAATGTTGCTGATCGTGCCGAAACAAAAAACAGAAATCTCATCCTTGGCCGGGCATGCTATGCCGGAAATCCGTTCCGCTGAAATGAAAGCTTTATTGATCAAAACCGACGGGGAGCAAGTCATGCTGGGAAAAGAAAGCCGGCAACTGAAAGAAAAAAACGGAATGCTTATTGCCGTCGATTCCGGAGGACTGGAGTATCCGGTCGGGAGACAGTCTGCTTTCCACTTTACCGATTATAATGAATTGATTGTCCCCCGGGCGGGAATGTATTGTTTGA
>CAJMQA010000398.1 GCA_905215395.1 uncultured bacterium
CATCCTCTGATCCGCAGTCGGGAAGCCTGCTTTAAAAGTTCGTCACTGGCAGCATCCCTGGCCCGGAAATACGGAAGCCGGCTTCATATTCTGCATCTGAGCACGGCAGAAGAAATCGCTTTACTGGACACAGGAGTACGCCGGGAAAAACACATCACGGGAGAGGTTTGTGTCCATCATCTCTGGTTTAACGATCAGGCTTACCATACCCAAGGAAATTTTGTCAAATGGAATCCGGCAATTAAAACAGAAGCCGACCGACAGGCTTTATTACAGGCCGTACGCGAGGGAAACATAGATGTAATAGCTACAGACCATGCTCCGCACACACTGGCAGAGAAGAACGGTCCCTATACCAAAGCTGCCAGCGGAGGTCCAATGGTACAACATTCTCTGGTCACCATGCTGGAACTCGCAGAACAGGGATCCATTACAGCCGAACAGGTCGTTGAAGGTATGTGCCACGCTCCTGCTGAACTTTTCGGGGTCGAAAAACGCGGATACCTCCGGGAAGGTTATAAAGCAGACCTATGTATTTTCAACCGGGAAAAATGGACTGTCAGTAAAGAAAATATATTGTACCAATGTGGCTGGTCCCCGCTGGAAGGACAAACCTTCACCCACAAAGTACAAATGACCCTTGTCAACGGGAAAATTGTCTATGATAAAGGGATATTCCAGGAGAATGTGAGAGGGGAAATGCTGAAGTTCAACCGGTAAACTATATCAGATAAGTCAGAAAACAAGCCCCTAACAAAAATATAAACATCAGATTACACATAATAACCATACGGCTGTTGATAAAGTAATAAGCATAAAGAAAGGACAGTGGCAAACCAAAGATATACATGAAATCATAGTAGTTTCCGGGGATAATCAAAAAAGTCAGGGATAAAAATATCAATAGTGATACCAGCGACAGAATCCCCCGGCGCTGACTGACAACCAGGATGGAATATTTGGTAGACAAGCGGAACAAAGCTACCAACAACAGAAATACCAACATTCCTAAACGTATCAGCTCTATTGTCGGTAAATCATGAATAAAAGTACCCACCAGCAGATTCGAAGTAAAAATAACCGGCAATTGCTCCAGCTGATCGTTCCAGAAATAATAAAAAGCAATGAACAAAACGGGGGTAATCCATCCCAGCCACAATGCCATGATATCTTTTAAGGTAGAACGCCCAGAGAAAAAAAGCACTCCAAAAGCCCAGAATAACAACAGTATAAATTTTGGATAAATAGCTACAGCCAACATCACAAGGCACCCGAAATCATACAAAGTCCTGTTGGACTTCAGATCATTGATAGCCATCTGTAGTCTCCCGATAGCCAGGGCAACCAAAAATACGGAAATTAATAAGGCATCGAAACCCTGATTTACCATAATCCCGGAAGTCAGGAGTATGTATATAAAAGAAGGCAAAGTGGTCGTCTGAGCCAGTAGTTTAAATCTCTCACTGATAAAGAAAACCATATAAGCCAGTCCCAGAATGAGAATAAAACCGACAAAAGGACGCCATTCCTCATTTATCCGGCCAAGAAAAGGGAAATTAATCACCCCCCTCACTGTTACAGATTCGACAGGTTGCTGAGGATAAAGTCTGCTCACAAATGCCATTGCCACCACGATCAGCGGCAAGATGAAAAGCATGTAAATACGTCTGGACTTTAGAAATTCATTCATAAAAATGGGCTCACTCCATCGATGTCAGACTACCGGCACATTTTCAAAAGATCATGTCCGATATCCCGGCGATAGTTCATATCTTTAAAACAGAGTTTTTCAACATTGGCATAGGACTGTTGCAAAGCTTCTTCCAGCCGGAATCCGAATGAACTAACGGCAATAACCCGTCCTCCATTGGTCACAATCTGACCGTCTTTGTATTTTGTTCCAGCATGAAAAACAATACTATCTCTGACTTCCTCAAAGCCTGTAATAACATTCCCTTTTTCGTAGTTGCCCGGGTATCCTCCGGACACAATCATGACGGTTGTACAATACCGTTCGTCCAGCTCACAAGCTGTTCCGGCCAACCCGCCTTTTGCAACCGCTTCAAACAGTTCCAGAATATCGGTTTTCAAACGGGGCATGACCACTTCCGTTTCCGGATCCCCCATCCGGACATTGTATTCAATAACGGCAGGTTCACCTCCATCATTCATCAGCCCGAAAAAGATAAACCCACGGTAATCGATACCGTCTTTCTTCAAACCTTCCACTGTCGGACGAATAATACGTTCCTCCACTTTCCGGTTAAACTCAGTATCTGCAAAAGGAACCGGCGACACAGCCCCCATACCTCCGGTATTTAACCCGGAATCCCCCTCACCTATCCGTTTGTAATCCTTGGCAGAACCTAATATTTTATAGTCTCTCCCATCTGTAATGGCAAAGACAGATATCTCAATTCCATGTAAAAACTCCTCGATAACTACTTGCCGGCTCGCCTTTCCGAATTTACCTTCCAGCATCGCTTTCAGTTCTTGTTGAGCCTCTTTCAGATCATTCAGGATCAATACTCCTTTTCCAGCAGCCAAACCGTCTGCTTTCAGAACATAGGGAGGCCTCAGGCGGGTGAGGAACTGCAGTCCTCCGGCCAGATTTTCCGGTGTCACCGTCATATATCCGGCAGTAGGAATTCCATGACGAGCCATAAATTGTTTTGCAAAATCCTTACTTCCTTCCAGGATAGCACCATCCTTTCCCGGCCCGATGATCAT
>CAJMQA010000399.1 GCA_905215395.1 uncultured bacterium
CCACTTTATCCGCCCGTTGCAGTGATATTTTTGGAACCGGAATGCCCAATACTAAGATTCGTTTTAAAGGACAGTATTTGGATATGGATAATGCCTTTTATTCCCGGGCATTCACCTTACATTTCAGTTTCCGGTTCGGCGGTTACAAGAAGAAAGAAGTCAAACAGGTAGATACTTCAAGATTCGGACATTAACTTTGAAAAACTCGACAAAACATTGATACAAACTATTTATTTTATGTTGAAAACACAAACCTCTCTGGCTGTATTTGCAGATACCAAACCACATTACCGCATACTTGACGGATTGCGTGGAGTAGCAGCAATCGCAGTTGTCTGGTTCCATATCTTTGAAGCTTTTGCAACCAGTCATTTGGATCAAAGGATCAATCATGGTTATTTGGCAGTTGATTTCTTCTTTATATTGTCAGGATTTGTTGTTGGTTATGCTTATGACGATCGTTGGGGAACAATGACAACCAAGGAGTTCTTCAAACGCAGAATCATTCGTTTGCATCCGATGGTTGTGATGGGAGCTGTCATCGGGGCAGCCGTTTTCTATTTTCAGGGTTGCTCTGTTTGGGATGTATCGAAAGTGACAATTCTGGCTTTGTTTATTGCTACATTTATGAATAGTTTGCTGATCCCGGCTACTCCGGGAACTGAAATCCGGGGACTGGGAGAAATGTATCCTTTGAACGGGCCAAGTTGGTCGTTATTCTTTGAGTACATCGGCAATATTCTCTATACCTTGTTTATCCGTAAGTTGTCAACCAAAGCTCTTGCATTCCTGGTTTTTGCTGCCGGATGCGGTTTGGCGACATTTGCAATTCTGGGGCCTTACGGTGATATATGCGCCGGATTTGCACTGACCGGAATAGAATTTACCGGAGGATTCTTCCGCTTATTATTCTCTTTTTCTGCCGGATTGCTTTTGACCCGTGTTTTCAGACCTGCTCGTGTAAAAGGAGCTTTTTGGATATGCAGTCTGTCTATCGTTGCACTATTGTCAGTACCACGCCTTGGCGGAGCTGAATATTTATGGGTGAACGGGGTGTATGACACAGTCTGTTTTGCTGTATTTTTTCCGTTCCTTGTCTATCTTGGAGCCTCAGGAAAAAGCACAGATAAATATACAACTCAGATATGTAAGTTCTTAGGAGATATTTCTTATCCACTCTATATGGTACATTATCCCTTTATTTATTTGTATTATGCTTGGGTAAAGAATAACAATCTCACCTTTCGGGAATCGTTGCCCGGGGCTGTAGCAGTTGTGGCCGGAAGTATCGTTTTAGCTTATCTTTGTTTGAAGTTATATGACATTCCGGTACGGAAATACTTGACGGAACGTTTTTTAAACCGACTGCCGTAAATAAATAGAGGATGTCCTTCACTGTTGGACATCCTCTATATTTTATTTCTAACCGGAATTTTATCCCAGGAAAGAAAGCAGTATACCTGCGGCAACGGCAGAGCCGATCACTCCTGCAACATTGGGACCCATGGCATGCATCAGCAGGAAATTGCCAGGGTTGGCTTCCTGACCAACAGTCTGTGATACACGGGCAGCCATCGGTACGGCGGAAACACCGGCTGAACCGATCAGCGGATTGATCTTATTCTTGGTGAACAGGTTCATGAATTTAGCCAACAGTACACCACCGGCAGAACCTAGACAGAAGGCCAGGATTCCGATGATCAGAATGGCCAGAGTCTGATAGTTCAGGAATGCGGAAGCTGTAGTGGTTGCACCCACAGAGATTCCAAGGAATATGGTGTTGATGTTCATCAGTTCATTCTGGACGGTTTTACTCAAACGTTCCACAACCCCTGATTCCCGCATTAGGTTACCAAGCATCAAACAGCCGATCAAAGGTGCTGCAGAAGGAAGAAGCAAGGATACAAAAACGGTTACCAGAACCGGGAAAACGATTTTTTCGGTTTTGGAAACTTTCCGTAATTGCTTCATCACAATCTCACGTTCTTTCTGTGTTGTCAGCAACTTCATAATAGGCGGCTGAATTACCGGTACCAAAGCCATATATGAATAGGCTGCAACGGCAATCGGGCCCAATAAATTCGGAGACAGTTTGGAGGTCAGATAGATGGCGGTTGGCCCGTCAGCTCCTCCGATAATTCCGATAGAACCGGCTTCCTGAAAGGTGAATCCCAGTACGATGGCTCCCAGGAAAGTGGCAAAGATTCCGATTTGGGCAGCAGCCCCGAGCAAAAAGCTTTTGGGATTGGCCAATAAGGGGCCGAAATCGGTCATTGCACCGACACCGATAAAAATAATACAGGGATAAATACCTAATTTTACTCCCAAATAAATGTAATCCAATAAACCGACATTATTGGCATTTACAAAGTCACTCCAGTGTACATGACCTCCCTCAAAAAGCTCCGGATGGTAAAGTCCGGCACCCGGCAGATTGGTCAGCAACATTCCGAAGGCAATAGGCAATAATAATAGCGGCTCGAATTTTTTTACAATAGCCAGATAAAATAGCACACATGCCACCAAGATCATAACCAGACACAGCCAGTTACCGTCGCTAAGACGTATAAATCCTGAATCGTTTATGAATTTGGTGATCTTTTCTCCAAGATTGACTTCTTCAGCGCTGGCTGCAAATGGTACAATCAATAATCCAAGTAAAGCAGCTATACTAAAGAGATATTTCTTAATTTGTTTCATTACT
>CAJMQA010000400.1 GCA_905215395.1 uncultured bacterium
TGGGGGGATCAGATTGTATTCTGGGGACCCATGGGATGTTGTACCGGAAATTATTTTCTGATGAAAGGGGATCTGAAGGCTCAGGATATTGTGGGGTTGATGCAGGATACATTCCGTTTTATCCGTGACTTTGAAGGGGAAGTTCCGGGAGCTGCTCCCCGTGATTGCGGGAACTACCTGTTACATAATTTGCCCATGGCTAAATATGAAGCAGATAAATATCTCCGGGAGGTACTGGATTGTATGGGAGAAAAAAATATGACCTATCCGGAGTAGTTCATCTATTTCTGACTCAGGTCTACGGGTTTGTAATTCTGGCGCTCCAGACGGTCGGTGGTATTTGCACAATTTATACCTCTGTCTTTCATGGCTTTATTCTTGCCGATGTGGGTTTCCGGGAACTTCCCGTTCTTCTTCAGAAGCATGGTCAGGCCTAGTCCGACAAGTGCCAGACCAAGCAAAATAAGGACGATAATAAAGACTGTAATAAACATATAAAATCCCGTTTTATTTTATTACGACAAAGTTATGACATAAAAAGAAGGGGTAGATAAGGTTTTCATGAAAAAAAAACTTAAAAAATAGCTTTGTTTCTTAGGATTTTTCTACATTTGAAACCTGAAAGATAAATTAATTGAATTTGTTTATCGTATCGTAATTTTGTGCGCTAAGATCAATGAACATTTCAGAATATTTAATTTTTGCATGATGATGGAAGAATACGGAAAAAATGAGGGATTTGAAATGAGTGAGGACCGGGAAGAAATTTATTCAAAAGCAGTGAAAGCCGGTAAAAGAACTTATTTCTTTGATGTAAAGGCGACTCGTAATAACGATTATTACCTGACTATCACTGAAAGTAAAAAGAGATTTGACAAAGACGGTAATTCAAGTTATGAGAAGCATAAAATCTTTTTGTACAAGGAAGATTTTGAAAAATTCTCAGAAGGACTTGACGAAGCTGTGGCAATTGTAAAGGCTGCGTTAGAGGGGAAATTACCGGAATAATACGTACACAGGCGAAGGCTTGGTGAAGCTAAAAGCTGAAAGCAGACGCTTTTGGCTTTTAGCTTTTAATTTTCATCCGTTTATGGCAAAGAAAGAGGTAGTAAAGGAAATTTTCAATGATATAGCTCCGAAATATGACTTGCTGAACCATTTGTTGTCTATGAATATAGATAAAGGGTGGCGCAGGAAAGCAATGAAATGTCTCGGGGAAAAAGAGAGGGGATACTTACTGGACGTGGCTTGTGGCACCGGAGATTTCTCTATTGCTGCTTACCGGGCCGGAGTCCGGCAGGTTACGGGTATCGATATTTCTGAAAACATGGTTGAGGTCGGGCGGAAAAAGATTCAGGAAGCAGGCCTGTCGGAAAAAATTGATTTACGCACAGGAGATAGTGAAAAGATGGAATTTGCCGATGCCACTTTCGATGCTGTTACTGTCGCTTTCGGAGTCCGGAATTTTGAGCACCTGAGTTTGGGATTACAGGAAATGCAACGGGTACTGAAACCGGGTGGGAAAGTGATCATCCTGGAGTTTTCAATGCCGGAACGTTTTCCGATGAAGCAAATGTATAAATTCTATTTTTGTCATATTCTGCCGACTGTGGGAGGATGGATTTCCGGTAACAAGGGGGCTTACACCTATTTGCCCGAATCTGTTATGAAGTTTCCTCAGGGCCGGGAGTTTCTGGATATTATGGCTGCCTGCGGATTTGTCGGTGCTACTCAGAAAAAACTCAGCTTCGGTATTGCCAGTTTGTATATTGCTACAAAATAAACAGGCCGGAATTCAAATACTGAATCCGGCTGTTAAAGCAAATATTAACGTGGAGATAGAGAGGAATTTTAATTGCGGATCCAATTCCCGTCCTTTTCCACAGGTTACTTTACCCAGATGTACGACGAAGAGGGGAAGTGTAAGTAAAAATAGCAGATTACAGATATGCTGGTATTTCAGGAGTGCATAAATAGTCATGCATAAAAATGCTCCGATGATCAGGGTGAAATGATAGATTTTGGCATTCCGGATTCCGATCATCACCGGAATTGTCCGTTTTCCGTAATGCCTGTCATTTTCGATATCCCGCATATTGTTCAGATTTAATACCCCGGTGGATAGAAAGCCAACGGCTATTGCCGGTAAAAAAATATTCCCTGGAATCTGATGTCTCATTAAAAAATAAGCACCTGCTGTACTCAGTAAACCAAAAAACAGAAGTACAAAGAGATCTCCTAATCCACGGTATCCGTATGCATTTTCTCCGACAGTATATTTTATGGCTGCAACAATAGCAGCAGCTCCGAGCACGAGCATGATAAGTCCGTCTTTCGAGAAGAGACTGTCAAAAGCTGTGTATACCAAAGCACTGCCGGAAATGACAGACAAGATAATAAAAATCAGTATGGTACGTTTGAATTCCTGTAGCCCGAGTGCTCCCGACTGAATACTGCGGATGGGACCTAAGCGTTCCTCATTGTCAGTACCTTTTTGTAAATCTCCTAATTCATTGGCCAGATTGGATAAGATCTGCAGGCTCAGGGTTGTGGTCATTGCCAATAGGAAGGAAGGCCATTGAAAATATCCTTCTCCGGCGGCCAGCAGGCTTCCTAAAAATATACCGGACAACGACAGGGGCAGGGTTCTTAAACGAAAACTGGC
>CAJMQA010000401.1 GCA_905215395.1 uncultured bacterium
ATCCCCTTTCCGGCCACCAAAGGATTAGGATCAGTCATTCCGACCACCACCCGGGTGATCTTATGTTCGATCACGGCTTCAGTGCAAGGAGGTGTCTTTCCGTAATGGCAGCAAGGTTCCAGAGTCACGTACATTGTAGCTCCGCTTGCATCCTCCCCGCAATTCTTAAAAGCATTCCGCTCTGCATGCAAACCGCCATACTGCTCATGCCAGCCTTCCCCTATAATACGTCCGTCCCTGACAATCACAGCTCCCACCAAGGGATTGGGATTTACCCAGCCTACCCCTTTTTCAGCCAGTTCAATGGCCCGGTTCATAAATTTAATATCTTCTGTCTCCATACACAAAAAATGCCCTGAAATGATTCAGGGCATATACATATATTATTCCAGTTATTTACTGTCATATATCATGTTATCTCTTCTTTCATCCGGACTATCACCGTCGGTACCGGAATTTCACCGATTCAATCCCCAAAGGGAGTCGCGGACTATCACCGCCGGTAGGGATTTACACCCTGCCCTGAAGAAATACTTCAATTATGGGTACAAAAATAACGATATAATTCCGGAAAAGCAATTTTTTTATCCGAAGAAATTAAAAACCATTTTAGAGGATTATTCAGTAAAAAACTATACTTTTGAAGTCAAAATACCAAATAAACTTACAATTATGTACGGAAAATTTCAAGATTTCTTAAAGGCTGAAATTCAGTCTATCAAAGATGCCGGTTTATATAAGACCGAAAGATTGATTGCAACCCCACAGGATGCAGAAATCAAATTAACCACAGGGGAAACTGTTTTGAATTTTTGTGCAAATAACTATCTGGGGCTGTCATCTCACCCAAGAGTGATCGAAGGAGCTAAAAAAGCGCTGGATGCACGTGGCTATGGAATGTCATCTGTACGTTTTATTTGCGGAACTCAGGATATTCACAAAGAACTGGAAGCCAAAATTTCTAAATTCTTCGGAACCGAAGACACCATATTATATGCTGCTTGTTTCGATGCAAACGGAGGAGTTTTTGAACCTCTGTTCAGCCAAGAAGATGCCATCATCTCCGACGAATTGAACCACGCTTCCATCATCGACGGCGTACGTCTCTGCAAAGCTGTGCGTTATCGTTACAAACATGCACAGATGAAACACCTGGAAGAGCAGCTGAAAATTTCTCAGGCTCAACGCTTCCGCATCATCGTAACCGACGGAGTATTCTCTATGGACGGTGATATTGCCAAGCTGAAAGAAATCTGTGACCTAGCAGAAAAATACAATGCCCTGGTTATGGTAGACGACAGCCATGCTGCCGGCTTCATTGGAAAAACCGGTCGCGGTTCCGCCGAATACAACGGAGTAATGGACCGCATCGATATCTTCACCGGTACTCTGGGAAAAGCTTTGGGCGGAGCCATGGGTGGTTATACCACCGGTAAAAAAGAGGTCATCGAAATGCTGCGTCAGCGCTCAAGACCTTATCTGTTCTCCAACTCACTGTCCCCGGCTATCTGTGGTGCCTCTATCGCCGTATTCGACATGCTGATGGAAAGTACTGAACTTCGTGACAGAGTCATGGACAATGCCGAATATTTCCGGGGCAAACTGAAAGCAGCAGGCTTCGACATCAAACCGTCTGAATCGGCTATCGCGGCATTGATGCTTTACGATGCAGTCCTTTCCCAGCAATTTGCCGCAGAATTACAGAAAGAACACATTTATGTAACCGGTTTCTACTATCCAGTCGTACCGAAAGGCCAGGCCCGCATCCGTATCCAGTTGTCAGCAGCCCACACCCGTGAACAACTCGACCGCGCCATCGCCGCTTTCATCAAAATCGGAAAACAATTAAATGTCATAAAATAACAAAAAAGTCCCCCTGAATGTTTTCAGGGGGACTTTTTTAATGTACCAGTTTTTCCAAAAGTATTTTCATTCTTGGATCAGAAGGACGCCAGCAATTGTGGGAGATCATCTTGCCATCCGGCCCTATCAGCATAAAACGGGGAATTCCCGATACACCATATTTCCGGACAAAAGGATCTTTAAAGCTCCCGGAAGCAAGCAGACATACTCCCTGGATCTGATGTTCTTCCAAATAGGCCAGCCATTTCTCCCTATCCTGCCTTTTATCGACCGACAAAGACACAAAAACAACATCTCCTCCTGCATAGCTTCTCTCCAGCTCCTGCATATAGGGCATTTCCTGTTTACAGGGTCCGCACCAGGTGGCCCAAATATCCATATATACATATTTACCCCGAAACTGCCCGGAAGATACCTTCTGCCCTTTCTCATTTTCAAATACAAAGGCAGTTGTCCGGCCATTCAAAGAATCTTGCCTCAACTGTTCCCGGAATTCTTTCCGGATGGCCTGATAACGTTTTTTCCCTCCGGCACTGCGAATCTCTTTCCGGCAGTTCCTGAAAGATTCCTCCAGACAGAGGAATTCTCCATTTTCCACACATCTGTTCAGTACCTTTAAAATATACTCTTCCCGGACGAGGGGTTCAGGAATGCAACGCGCCTTATTCAATAAATAAGTCTCAGGACGAAAATCAAAATTCTGCAATTCTTCCTGTACCAACAAATAATTGTATGTCAACACATTTCCCTCCTGACTCACCATATAAGCTGCAT
>CAJMQA010000402.1 GCA_905215395.1 uncultured bacterium
CGTGACAAATTTGATCGGTCCACCAGGGAGTATCTGAAAGCCGGAGATTGAACAACTTTTCCTGTTCGGGCTCAATATTCTCGTCTACTACCTCAAAAATGCAGGATTGAGTCTGGTTTGCATAATCGTATTCAAAAATATAAGCCCGCCCTCCTTTGAAAAGTTTCAGGACATCTTTCAATATTTTATTAATAACGGCTGTCGGGTCACTGGTCTTTAAAAAAGAAAGCAAGGTATGAGAAATACTGTTTAGTTGAAAAAGCAGGTTATTGGTACGTAAGAATGAAGCTTTATCGATTTGTGTCTCTTCCGGATTTTCAATACATTGGATAGATCCTGCTGCATAATGTATTCCTTCTTCATTGTGGGTAACATCTATCTTTTTAGTATGTAACCAAATTTCTCCTTTGGGAGTGTGGATGGGAAAAGTCTGGTCGAATAGAGTCCGGTCAGTGATATTGTCAATTTCTTTGATGATGCGCAGACGAAAGTCTTCCCGGATTATGTTTTTAAAATCTTTGAAAGATAATGTATTGTGTGCTAATCCGGTGATTCTTTTAATGTTTGCAGAGAAGTAATACATTTGTTCTCTGTAATCAGCTTTCCACCAGCCTATTTTGTTTTCTTCAAGAATTCGCTGTATTAATCCGGCTTCCTCTGTTATGTTTTGCTTCACGTCCAATATACCTTAAGTGTTATATCCTCACAGAATGTAACAAATGTAGTGTTTTTTGTGGAATCATAACCCAATGTGTAAAACAAAAGCCACCGTTTCCGGTGGCTTGCCTTGTCTGGCTCCTCAGGTAGGACTTGAACCTACGACCTACGGATTAACAGTCCGCCGCTCTAACCAACTGAGCTACTAAGGAATATACTTTCCAGATTAAAGAACTTGGCTCCTCAGGTAGGACTTGAACCTACGACCTACGGATTAACAGTCCGCCGCTCTAACCAACTGAGCTACTAAGGAATTTTTCTCAAAAGCGATGCAAAGATATTGCTTTTTTTGAAAGTCACAAAATTTCATATGAAAAAAATAACTTCTTCTGTTTTTTTCTTTTCGACATTTTTAAGTGATTAATTTGGACAGACTTGAAAAAAACATTTAAATTTGTAGCATTTCACTATAAAGGGTAAATAAATGTGTGGTTCCCTTAAATTAGAAGTGATTCTTTGTTTTTTTCTATGCTTTCTGGTTGTTGGCCATGTGTCTGAGGCTCAGGTAGGGCAATTGAAGTTGACAGGAGATTTTGTGAACTGTGATAATGAACTGGATTTTTTCCTGACAGTGACAAATGAAACTCCTGACGGTATTTATCAGAGTTTTAAAATCAAGTGGGGAGACGGTAGTTTGACTGAAGATTTTAAGAAAAAAACTCTTTCGCATACTTATAAGACGAAAGGACGTTTTGATCTGACTTTTATTGGAGTAAAGACGAACGGAGCACAGGATCAGATAACATACAGTGTTGTAAATGATATTATTGAGCCCCGGTTGGGTCTGACTGCTGGAGGACAGGGTGGATTATGCGTTGGCGATGAGATACGCTTTGTCATTAGTGAATTGCAATCTAATACCAGTCTGATTACTTATCATCTGGATTTTGGAGATGGACAGTTTAAGGATTTTACGGGTGAAGATTATCCGGGACAAGCCAAAGTAGAGTTTACTCACCGTTACACCCGTTCGAGTTGTGAACTGGCAGAGGCAGGGACGGTGCAGGGATTAACGATTACAATTACGGCAACGAATGCTTGTGGAAAATCTTTTGCTCAGACAGCGGGGCCTTATGAAATAACAGCCCCTTTAAAATTGATGTTTAATTTACCGGCTAAAGAATGCACGGGAAATACAGTGAATTTGGCCTGGCTGACAAGTCCCGATTTTACCGATTGTATGAGGCTGGATTATCGTTGGTTCCTGATGAATGACGATGGAACAGAAACCAGGATACAATCTCCTTATACTTTTGATAAAAAAGGAGTCTACAAAATAAAGGCCACAGCCAAGCGGAATTCTTCAGAGTGTTCACAGGACGAAATAATAAAGACCATTACCGTTCTTCAGAGAGTAAAGGCTATTGTTATACCGGTGAGCGGTGAAGTTTGTGAAGGAGAAAGCCTGGAATTGGACGCTTCGGGCTCTGAAGGGGAGGAAAAACAATACAGGTGGTCGGTGATTGGTGGGAATGCATCTGAGGTGGAATTTTTTCCGGATGTCCGGACTGAAAAAGTGAAAGTCCACTTTAAAAAATACGGTCGCTATGTGATCCGGATGGAGGTAGGCAACGGATGTTCTGTGGATAGTCAGGATATTGTAGTGCAGGTAAAAAAAGACCCTGAGATTGTACAATTTGCCTCTATTTTACCACAGTGTCCGGGGACTACGCTGGGAATGGTGAATTATATCAGTTATGACTGGACCTGGAATCCCCAAAGTCCCTCATGGACAATAGAAGGACCTGTGGGGGGATGGCAATATGCAATGGGAGACCAGAGGTCTCCTTATCCTTATATCAAATTTCTCCTTCCCGGTGATTATACTTTGAATGTGCAATTGCAAACTGCCGGTTGCGGCGGCACGAAGTTGAGTGCCACCCAGACTGTA
>CAJMQA010000403.1 GCA_905215395.1 uncultured bacterium
ACTTTTCCGCTGCAATATCTCACTGATGTTATCCCGGTTCAGCTCAGCCCTGTCAATATTCAGTTTATAACTCATATACCCCCACAATGCCTTGAGCACCTCATCATAGAACTGCTCTGCATTATGATTTTTCATAGCTCCGGCAGCCACTTTCAAACGCTTACGGGCCATTTTGTTGGCCGCTTTATTCTTTACTCTTACGATATCGGCATTGGCTTTGATACGGCGGCGGTTCAGGATCGCTCCGACCACAAAAAGCACAAAAGGAATGAGCAATGCCAGCCAGTAGGAGGTGGTTCCGAAGAAACGTACTCCGGCTTCTTTCAGCTTCAGGGCACCCGTCTTCAGATAACGGATATCTTCTCCGACAAAGCGGACGTCCTCTTTCTTAAATGATTTGACAGAAGCACTCCCCTCTGCTCCGGCAGTCCCCTTTTCAGCACCTTTCCGGACATGTATATCATAGTCCTTTCCGGTAATCATCTTATAGGTATTGGTCTGAGGATCGAAATAAGAGAAACGTATTCCCGGAATTTTGTATTCTCCGGAATAACGGGGAATAATCAGGTATTCGAATGAAACGGAACCTGTCATGCCGGCTTCAGTCACTCTGATATCCCGGGTCTCTTTCGGATCATACACCTCAAAATCGAGAGGAAAACTAATGGAAGGAGCCCTCAATAATTTCAGGTTTCCGGTACCTTCAAAAGTCACTTTATAGGTGAGGGCATCATTAGCACTAATGGTATCCGAAGATAAAGAAGTAGACATAGAAACTTTCCCCACCGTACCGGAAAATCCCAGTGGTTTTCCATCCTGGGGTAACTCCCTGACTGTCACTGTTACTGGTTTACTTCTCCTCATAGCTCTTACATCCCGGTAATTTCCGAAGAAATCATCGAAGAAACTCCGGCCTCCTCCTGCCATCCTCTGACGTACAATACATTCCAGTTCAAAAGGCTCTATAGTAATCTGTCCGGTATGCTGCGGATACAACAGTACTTTACGGATAATCCCCACATTGTATATCTGTCCGTCATAGGTCTCCCGCACCAGTTCTATTCGCTGAGGAGTCGGCACCTCTTCTGCTAGAAATCCGTCAAAAGGAGGAAATTTACTCCGTCCGAAATTGGTCAAATCGACCTTGGTATATACTTTAATTGTCGCCATAAGACTTTCTCCCAGATAAAGGCTGCGTCTGCTCACATCCACTTTTACAAACAGGTTACTTTCATTTACTGAGGCAGATGCATCCGGCTGGGCAGTCTTTTGTCCATCCGAACGTGTGGCATTGCTATTCGCACTTCCCTTTACCACCTGAATCCGGAGAGTATTGGATTGATATTTCTTTCCGTCAACTGTTATGGTTGCCGCAGGAATCTGAAATGTTCCCTCTTTAGTCCCCTCCAGAACATAGGTATAGGTATAAGAAACACTCTGAGTCACTTTACCATTGATACTGGAAAATGAAGACGACTGGCTGGATGCCGGTCCCATCAGCAAATCGAATCCTTCCAGAGTAGGAACTTTCAAATCCGTACCCTCACCATTAACCGAATACGAAAGCCTGAATTGTTCTCCAACGGCAACGACAGAGGGAGCCGAAGCTTTAAACTCCACATTTTGTGAATATACCAGAGAACTGATAAAGAGTAATATGATTAATCCTAGTTGTTTCATTTGTATTCTATTTAAGCTGCAAAATTACCAATCTTTTTCGATTTTCATTTTCCTTGCCTTTTGTTCCTGCGCTTTTTGTTTTTGTACTTTTTCCTGGACATTCTTTTCGTCATTCTGCAAAGCCTCTAACAAGCGCTCCGCATCCTCTTTTGAAATCTTTCCTTGTTGTTCCTGAGGTTGCTGTTGCTGCTGATCTTTTTTATCCTGATCCTTTTTATCCTGATCTTGTTTATTCTGGTCTTTCTGATCCTGGTTCTGCTGATCTTTGTTTTGATCTTTGTTTTGATCTTGTTTATCTTTATTCTGATCTTGCTGGTCTTTGTCCTGATTCTGATCTTTATTTTGGTCCTGGTTTTGATCCTTGTTATCCTGATTCTGATCTTTATTGTCTTTGTTTTCCTGGTTTTGCTGATCCTGCTGTTGCTTATGCCGGGCAAATTCCAGATTATACTTCGTTTCCTCGGATGCCGGACGATTCCTCAATGATTCCTTATACGCCTCAATACTCTCTTCTGTTTTCTGCATAGACAATAAAGTGTTCCCGATATTGTGATAAATCTCCCCCAAACGTTCCTTGTCCTTTACCTCTTTGGCTAAAGCAGTATATTGCAACAAAGCTTCATCAAATTTCTTCTGCTTATATAAAGCATCGGCCATATTGAAAGCAGCTTCAAATGAACCTTCTTTTTTATCAGCGGCCTTCCGGTATTCTACCTCTGCCTTTTCAAAATCCTGTTTCTCAAAAAGGTCATTTCCTTCCCGGATAAATTTCCGTTCCTGCTGAGCTGCAACAGGTCCTGCAAACCCAGCAGCCAAAATCAGAAAAAAGGTATATTTCATAAAAGCCATCATCGTTAAACTATACTATAGAATAGGAAAATCTTCATGTCTTAATAAAGACAAATCTGTCTTTTCTGTAA
>CAJMQA010000404.1 GCA_905215395.1 uncultured bacterium
TCCGTTTCGGGATTCAGGGAAATACGGTTATTGTTTATACCGGGGATAAATAAGTTACTAACTAATATAATATCGTATGAAGAAAAATGTTTATTTATTCGGGGTAATGCTGTGGGCATTATCGTGTTTTTGGGGCTGTTCGGATAATGATGACGCCGTGAGTCCCGATCGCATGATTCGGTTATATGGCCGGTCCTATAATTTGCAGAGCGGGGTGGTCTGGCAGAGTAATCCGAATATAGTTACTTCAAGTGTACCTTATGTGTATGAAGATGTTTATGAGAGCGGAGGAGAGCAGGTCACTGATCGGGTAGAAGGGTTCTGGGCGGGAGATGGCCAGACGGAGACCGGTAATTTTATGCTTTCGCTTTATGAAGAGGGACTTTATTATAATGAGAAGTTGGAGAAGGCGTCAGGAAGAGGGGCTTGTATTTCTTTCCATCTGGCTTCGGCCGAAATAGATCGTTTGGTTCCGGGAAAATATGTGTTTGGTACGGAGAAATTACCCGGAACTTTTATCGGGTATTGTTCATCGGATTATAATACTTCCGAGAGAGAAAATGTCGTGGCTGGCTTAGCGGAAGGAGAGGTGAATGTTGAACAGAACGGAGAGGAGTGGCATATAAAATTTCAGTGTAAGACCACTTTTGGAGGGGAGATTTTAGGTGAGTACAGGGGAAAACTTGACAAATGTAAGGTTTCGCAGGTGAGCTCTACAGAATATAAGGATATTTCGTTGGCCGGATTGATGGATGAGGTGGAAGTGACTTATTGGTATACGAAGGAATTTGTAGAAGGAATTGTGGCACAATTACCAGGTTATTCTTTTGAGGATGTATTGGATATGTTTGGATTGGTAATGGTTGGGGATAAGGTAGTTGAGCTTGAAAGTTCGGGGGTTGACTATGATACGGAATACGGTGGAAATGCATTGTTTTCATTAACTTCCGGAATTTGTCAGATAGCTAATGATGCCCGTAGAAACAGGGAAGCTATTGATCTTGCATTGGTATGGGATAAGACGGAAGAAACTTTTATTTTCGAATCTCCCATTCATATACGTAGTTTGTTGGGACATAAAACGCGGTATGATTTTCCGTGTCATACCATATATATGAAAGCACCGGCTGATTTTACCGATACCGATTTTGAAAATCTGAGTGCAGAGTTTTTTTCTTTCCGCATTGAAGATGAAAAAGTGGAAATTCCGTCGCAGAATTTTAAGCCGGCTTATGTGTTTTTCCAAACCGGTAGAGGGGTGTTGGGGGTTATAAAAATTACCGACTATATTCCGATGGGAATAAAGACCGAATATGACATGTATGGAGGAGGGTTTCTGGATTATCCCAGAAATCCGGCTTTACGTTTGGAAATCAAATGTCCGGCGGTGGTGGCTAATCCGCAAATCCGTTAATTTTCACATATAAATGATAAAGAGAGATAACCGATGAAGAATAGATCTTATTATAGAACATATTGGGGCAGGTGGTTATGTACGATGGTGTGTACTGTCTTGCTTGGGAGTAGTTTTGCAAATGCTTCTGCTGGTCAGCAATTGACCAGGGTAAATCTGAGTAAGCAAAATGCAGAGATTGGGGAAATTTTAAAAGAAATCAAGGCTCAGACGGAGTTCGATTTTGTATATAATGCCCGTGAGATTGATGACAAACTCAGGGTTTCTGTCGATGTGCGGAATGCCGGTCTTGAGGAGGCTTTGAGGCTTTGTTTGGAGAGTTTGAATGTAGATTTTATTATTCAGGATAAAATTATTATTCTGCAAAAGAAAAAAGTACAACAGCAAGCACAGCCACAGATGTTAATATTGAAAGGAAGGGTTCAGGATTCCGGCGGACAACCTTTACCTGGCGTTTCAGTGCTATTGAAAGGCGCAGCTATCGGGGTAGCTACCGATATGGAGGGACGTTTTATGATCAAGGTCCCTGCCGGGGAAAAATTACCGGAATTGCTTTTTTCTTTTATCGGTATGCAGCCGGAAAGTTTTCAGGTAAAAGATCCTTCTGAAGAGATACGGGTGATTTTGCAGGAAAGTTCGGAGACGCTGAATGAAGTTATTGTCACCGGTATGGAAACGGTTAAAAAAGAACACATGACCGGTAGTGCTACCGTTATTACGGCTAAAGATTTGAAAATGCAGGGGATCACTTCTGTGGACCGTATTCTCGAGGGGATGGTAGCAGGTTTGAACAGTACAACGATTTCCGGAGCTCCGGGTTCCCGTTCCAAGATTACCATTCGTGGGGAGAATAATCTGAGCGGTAATACCGAGCCTTTGTGGATTGTTGACGGGCTGCCGATGATGTCGGGGGTACCTCAGAGTAATTCAGGTGATTATGCCGGTACGATCATGCAGGATGGTGTAGGGAATATTATGCCCGAAGATATTGAGTCGATCAGTATTTTGAAAGACGCTTCGGCAGCAGCTATTTATGGTGCCCGTGCAGCTAATGGCGTGATTGTCATTACGACCAAAAAGGGATTCCGTTCAAAGACCCAGGTAAATTATAGTGGTACTTACGAATGCGGAATTGCTCCCCGCAACCGGCTGGATTTTATGAATTCGGCGGAAAAAC
>CAJMQA010000405.1 GCA_905215395.1 uncultured bacterium
GGGATGATGTACGGAAACGGGAAAACCTGGGGTAATTATAGGCGGGAAGCTTTTGAAGCTGCCCTTCATAATGCGGATGTCGTTATACAACCCCGGCAAAGCAATACCTGGGGAGCTTTGAGTCTTGATCATGTCTATGAATTTATGGGAGGGTTAAATCTGACAGTCCGCCACGTGACAGGTAAGGATCCGGATACTTATCTGAGTGATTACCGTAACCGTAACCGCATGCGTATACAGGAACTTAAAGAGGCTATCGGAGTCGAAGGACGGACAACTATTTTTAAACCGGCTTATATCCGGGAAAAAATGAAAGGCGGAGCTTCCTCAGCAGCTGTTTTCGGGGAGACGATACGTAATACTTATGGTTGGAATGTTATGAATCCTGCCATGATTGGAAAAGATGTCTGGGATAGAATTTATGAGGTGTATGTAAAGGATAAGTATGATCTGGGGCTTCATCGGTTCTTTGAAGCGGAAAATCCGGCGGCTTTGCAGGAGATCACTGCAGTAATGCTGGAGATTGTCCGTAAAGGATACTGGAAAGCAACAGATGGGCAGGTGAAAGATATTGCCGGTCTTCATACCCGTTTATTGGAGGAATATAAGCCGGCTTGCAGTGGTTTTGTATGCGATAATCTAAAATTGCAGGAATTTATAACTCAGCATATTGAGAAAAATGAAGCTGATACTTACCGGGAAAATATCAGTAAAATAAGGGAAATTCAGGCTATACACGCTCAGAATACTGTTGTGTTGAAAAAAGAACAACTGAACCGGCAACAACAAAGCGGATCTGATACGGAAGGTAACAGGAAGTTCGTGTTTGTTAGTATTCTGGTGGCAGGTATTGCGTTGACTTTATTTGTATTGATCCGGCGACGCAGAAGATAAACAAAAATGCGTATCTTTGTTGTCATAAAACGATGTGATTATGAAAACAAAGAAATTTACGCTGAGTGATTACATCAAAGCCAACCGCAAGGCAAGCCGTGAGGCTGAGATAGAGAATCACATGCGACCTGTCCATATCAACAGGGTGCACAAGTCAAAGAAGGTTTATGACCGCAAACGCAGTAAGGCAGAGGATAAAAAAGGCTCTGCCTTACTTTTTTTATGCCGTTGAGGATCATATTTTTTGCTGATTCTTTGTTCTTTTTTTAATTTTACCCATGATTGTATAAATCTGGAAAACGGGTATGGAAAATTACAACGTGGCGTATTGCGGATTTTACTGTGGTGCATGTAAGAGTCTGAAAAAAGGGAAATATCCCGGGGGTTATGGAAATGAAATCAAATATCAATAAAAAATAGTGGAATACAAACAGTTATATACAGACTGGAATCCCTGGCATGGTTGTACAAAGATCAGTCCGGGATGTAAATATTGTTATGTATACCGTCAGGATGAAATGTATGCTACTGAAGTTGATAGCAGTGAGGTACACATCAATGCGGAGTTTAATCTGCCTTTGAAACGCAGACGCGATAAAAGTTATAAAATTGCTCCCGGGACGGTTGTATTTACTTGTTTTACTTCTGATTTTCTGCTTGAAGATGCTGATAAATGGCGTGCAGAAGCCTGGGCAATGATCAGGGAACGCAGCGACCTGATGTTCTTTTTCTTTACGAAACGCATCAATCGGTTTATGGAGGTGATTCCGGAGGATTGGGGGAGTGGTTATGACAATGTGATTGTGGGATGTACCGTGGAGAATCAGGCTATGGCTGATTTTCGTTTGCCCATATTCAAAACTCTTCCTATAAAGCATAAAGCCGTTATTGTGGCACCGATGCTGGAGCGGATAGAGTTGTCACAATACCTGGACCGGACGATTGAGGAGATCTCGGTCAGTGGGGAGTCCGGGGTATTGGCACGTGTATGTGACTATGCCTGGATATTGGATTTACGAAGACAGTGCATGGAGAAAAATGTACCGTTCCGTTTCCACCAGACCGGAGCAAAATTGCTGAAAGACGGGAAGCTGTATCGTATTAAGCGTAAATATCAGATAGCACAGGCTTACAAAGCGAATATAAATTACAGGATAGGTAAAGACCTTAAACCGGAGAGGGATGATATTTGATTTCTTAAAAATAGATTTTATGAATGTATTACAAATAACCGAAAATAAAAAACAATACCTCAACCTGTTGTTGCTTGCAGACGAACAGGAGGATATGATCGACCGTTATCTGGAACAGGGCGAAATGTTTGCACTCAATGATAATGGCGTTAAGGCTGTTTGTGTTGTCACAGACGAAGGGAATGGAGTGTGCGAACTGAAGAACATTGCCGTTGCCCCGACAGCACAACGGCAGGGCTATGGCCGGAAACTGACCGGGTACCTGTTCGCTCACTATGCGGGAAAATTTCGTGAAATGATGGTCGGAACCGGTGACGTTCCGGGTGTAGTCCGGTTTTATGAAAAATGCGGATTTACCCGTTCACATCGTATCGAAAATTTTTTTACCGATAACTATGACCATCCGATGTTTGAAGATGGGATTTTATTGAAAGATATGGTTTATCTCAAGAAAGAGCTTTTTCAAACGATCACCGTAAGAGTG
>CAJMQA010000406.1 GCA_905215395.1 uncultured bacterium
AAAGTTCTGTGATGACAATGTAATAATTTACTTCCAGGTTCTGAATCATGTCAAGAGCTTCCTGCTTCTCATTACGATACAGACAATTGGATATTTCGACTAAGGTATTGGTTGTTCCGGACATTGCCGATAAAACGACAATTTTAGGTTGATCGTCTGTTATCAGTTTTGCTACTGCCCGGATTCTGTCTGCACTTCCTACGGAAGTCCCTCCGAATTTTAAAACTTTCATTTTAGTAAACTTACTTGTTATGCGTACTCTTGTTTTATTTCAGGCTGCAAATTTGCTATATTCCGGATTATAAAACAAGATGTTGTTAAGAATTTAACAATGTGATTAATTTTTGTAGAAGCTGGCTGCTACCCATTGTTTGTCTTCGCAATAGCTTTTATAAGTAAGTCCCAGTGTCTCTGCCTTTTCGCGAATCATCGGCAAATCTTGCAGATAAAAACCGCTCATGATCAGATGGCTTTTTGAATTCAGCCGGCTCACATAGTGATGCATATCATTCAGCAATATATTCCGGTTGATATTGGCCAGGATGATGTCGAAAGGGGGCTCTGTTTCCAGAAGTGAAGCATCTCCGATTTTAATGGCGATGTTACTGAGGTTGTTATTGGTAATGTTTTCCATGGCATTGTGATAAGCCCATTCGTCGATGTCGATACCCGTTACTTCCCGGGCACCTGCTTTGGCAGCCATAATGGATAAAATCCCTGTTCCGCATCCCATATCCAACACCCGTTTCCCTTGAATTTCTGCTTTGTAACCGAGGATTGTCCGGAGCATCAGGGCGGTCGTGGAATGATGTCCGGTTCCGAAACTCATTTTAGGTTCAATGATGATCTCATACTCAATGCCGGGAACCGTTTTGTGGAATCCGGCTCTGACTAATATTTTATCATCTACGAGGATGGGGGTAAAATTTTCTTCCCAAACTTTATTCCAGTCCTGATCTTCTATTTCCTGCCAGGTGTAGGTGATTTTAAACTGTTCTGCAATATATCCCATAAACGGAAGTTCCGAAATGGCCGGACTGTCGAACTCTTTCGCCGGGATATAAGCCTGGAATCCGGTATCTGTATATGAAAATCCATCGTATCCTATATTTCCCAGTTCTGCTATCAATGCATCTGTTACAGCCTCTTCGTTGGGTTCGATTGTAAAAGTAACTTCTGTGTAATTCATAATTGAAATTCAATAAATTATGTGCAAATGTAATGATACCGGAGAATAAAAACAAACCGGAGTGGGGGCAAAGAAATTGTACACAGACACTCGTCCTCAGCGTTTTTATGGTCTTCTCAGCTTTATCCCGGAAACCTCCCGCAGTGCAATATTGCAAAGTGATCTGAAAGGTAAAACGCTGAAGACGCAAGAGAAGGAAAGACAAAAAGAATTATATGATTTATTCGTTAATGGTCATTCTGATTCTCCATTCTTTGGGGTAATAATTGTTGAGACGGTTGCCGAGGTTTTTACACCATCCCAAACCGATCTGTCCGTAGGATATTAAAATCCAGTCGCCTTCTGATCTCTGAACAGGAATGTCTTCTTTTTTCAGATAAGTGAGAGCTGTGGTTCTGTCGGCTTCATAGACTGTACAATTATTTCTGTTCAATCCTTGCCATAAGGCCAGGGAAGGCAGCAGTTTTATTTTCCGGTTATTGGGTTCTGTGATTTCACATCCCTGGTAAATAATCCGTAATGAATTTCCCAGATGGCTGATAAAATCGGAATGCATGAGTGGTATAAGGCCGGTAGCCATCTCTGTTTCGTAAGCTGCATATCGTTCCGGGGTATGGATGAATGGCAAAACAGCGGCTGGGAAAGGGATGATTTTATTGCTTTTTAGTTTTTTGTTTTTACGTAAGCTGAATTCCGGACCATCTGTTTTCTGCACAACTCCTATAAAAAATCCTTCTCCCTGTGTTTTATGAGGATAGAAATGGTAACCGTAAGCTCTGGAGTCGCTGTTTGTGATGGCGTGAAATGAGTGTTCAATGCAGATGCTTTGGGCTTTGAAATTTTGTATGAGCCATTCCAGTATATCTTCATTTTCCTGACGATTGTAAGTACAGGTACTGTAAATGAGATGTCCTCCCGGTTTCAGGCATTTCCAGATGTCTGAAAGTATTCTTTGCTGCCGTTCGCTGCACAACTGCACATTGTTTTCACTCCATTCCCCGATAGCGGCACTGTCTTTCCGGAACATGCCTTCTCCGGAACAGGGGGCATCCACCAGAATCAGGTCGAAGGCTCCTTCGAGTGGAGAAAAACCGGCGGGGTCATTACTGGTGACAACGATATTGTCTTGTCCCCATTTGATGATATTCTCTTTCAGAATATTGGCTCTGGAACGGATGACTTCGTTGGAGACCAGTAGGCTGTCCTGCGGGAGAGCAGAGGCGATCAGGGTGGATTTTCCTCCCGGTGCCGCACACAAATCGAGGGCTCTGACCGGGGTTGAAGGTAAAATCTGTTTCAGTACGTGCGCGAGAAACATCGAAGAGGCTTCCTGTACATAATAGGCTCCTCCATGAAAGGCCGG
>CAJMQA010000407.1 GCA_905215395.1 uncultured bacterium
CCCCTTTAAACAGGTATACCTCGGCCAACAAAGCATGAGCTAATTTTTTATCAAAGAAAATATTGTAATTGTTCCGGGGGGTGGCTTTGCTATCTACAATTGCCATCAGATCAGCAATGATGATGTCGTAAACTTCGGCCTGTGTCCGGCGGCGTGTATCCGACTCTCCAACCTTTCCAGATTCCAGATTCAAAGGAATCCCCAACTCATTGTGTTGATAAGGCGAGAAATATTGTGACAACTTAAACAGATACCAGGCCCGTAAGAATTTGGCCTCATTCCGGACGATATCCTTTTCCTCATCTGTCGCCTCTACATCATTAACACCATCAATAACAGTATTATAAAATCCAATATTGGAAAAAAATTCCGACCACAAAGTACCAGGAACGGATTCATTCATCCAATCCAATGACTCTATGAATATTCCTTCCCAGTTATACGAGCACATTTGATTTTCCATAAACCGGTCGGTATTCAGATCATCACTGTAAAAAGCAAAGAAGATATAGAGGTCTTCATTTTTAAACGGGATAGAAGTCCCCGACAAAGCATTGTCGTATTTATTCCACATCCGGATGTGCGCCCCCATCAAAGCTTTTACATCCTCATAACTTTTAACCACCAGGGTATTGGTCGGACTGACTTCCAGATATTTCTCGCAAGAGGAGAATCCCAATACCAGCAACAGATATATAACTATTTTTCTCATAACCTAAGTTTTAAAATCCGACATTCAATGTCACGGTATATTTTCTGGAATTCGGATATCCGAATCCTCCCATCAGTGAAGGATCGATCCCTTTATAACTTGAAACAGTAAAAAGATCTTTAGCAGTAAAGCTCAGACGTGCCGTACTGAAACCGATTTTCTCAAGCCAACGGGATGGGATATTGTATCCCAGAGTCATATAAGAACAACGCAGGTAATTTCCTTTTTCCAGCAAGGAATCAAACATATAGTTAGCAGCAGTCCGGTAGCCCTCGAAAAGTTGGGGTATATTGGAAATATCTCCGGCCTGCCGCCAACGGTAAGCATCGCTGGCGTGCCGGTTTTTACCGTCCAGCCCCCGGAAAGAAGTAAATGATTTGATCAGATGGCCGGTCTTGTATTCAAAATTGGTCGTAAATATAAACTGTTTCCAGTTGAGTGTAGTAGAAAAGCCTCCGACTACCGGAGGAGTCTGATCTCCCAGATAATATACCGCAGGAGCAGGCCACATTTCCCCCCTGGCGTCCAGATTGACCGTTGCATCCCCCTGCCCGGAATACACCAGAGTCATCCCGTCAATCGGATCAACCCCTGCAAACCGGTATCCGAACCAGGCATTCACCGGATAATTTTCTACAAACTGATGGGCATTCGAAAGGGTTGCCGCAGGTAAAGCACTTTCATCTTTATAATAGGTCTTCTTCACTTTATTATCGTTGATGGCAACGTTAAATTTGGCAAACCATTGCAATGACTTGTGTTTTAACAAGGTCAGCCCAAGATCAATTTCCCAGCCGTTGTTATAGATATCCGCAACATTTTTGGTCACTTCATTACGCCCGGTAGAATAGGGCAATGCCTTCCGGTCGAGCACATCCCGGGTAATGTTGTAATAATAGTTCACCCCTAATTCCATCCGGTAATCAAACAAAGATAAATCCAAACCAACATTCATATCCTGCTTTGTCTGCCATTTCACATTCGGGTTGGGATAACTAAAGCTGGTCGGGACTGACTGACCGTCATAAATCACACTCTGTCCCAGGGTCATCACCACAAAGGGTAAAGCGTTCTTGTCAATCCTACCGGTATATCCGAAGCCTGCACGCAAGTCGGGCAGATTCACCCAGGGCTGTGCTGCCATAAAATTTTCACGATGGGCATTCCAGCGCAATCCCACATTCCACAGCGGAGTAAACTGATTTTCATTCCCAATAATATCCGAACCATCGTAGCGGATAGCCCCTGTTAAAATATAACGGTCCATAAAGGAATAAGAAGCATTGGCAAAGAAAGAAGACAGTTTAGATACACTCTTTCCCGTATTGCCCAGAGCTGAAAAACTGATTTTTCCCCCGTCTATACCTTCCATTTGCGGAAACCCCACAATCCGGTGTTCTTCATCGAATACCGGAGAATAATTATAAGAGTTATAGGCTTCCCGGGAAGATATTTCCTGGCCGGCGAACAAAGTAACGAAATGTTTCTCCTTCCATTCCGCGGAATATTGCAAAGTATTGCGGAAAGTATATCCTGTACTGTATCCGGTTGCCTCCCGCAAGGAACCTTTTACCAAATCAGGGGTTATCTCTCCATTATAAGTAAACCAGTTGTTCTTAAAATTAGTATATGTGCCGGCCCCCTCGACTATCCGGTTGTGATTTGAATTGGCATTGTATACCCCATGTGTGGTAAACATCAATCCTTTACAAATTTCCCATTCCACTTTGAGCGAAAGTTCGGCATCCAGATAACGGCTGGAATTGGTATTGGCATTCAACTCCCGGAGAATATTAAAGGAATCCCAGGCCAGACCGTCCCGGATCGTACTACGTTG
>CAJMQA010000408.1 GCA_905215395.1 uncultured bacterium
TCACTTCAACGGTTTTCAAGACCGCCGCGATCGACCACTCTGCCATCTCTCCAATTGCGGATGCAAAGATAGATGGCTTTTTGATAAAAACAAAAAAATGAAACTCTTTTTATTGATAGATGGTTATTTTGCTTTGTAAAAATGTTTCAATAAAAGATAACCACAGACTCCTGCGAAGACAGACCCGCTGATGATACCTAGTTTGGCCTGGTTCAGCAGGGTTTGGCCGATCTCCGGAATTCCGGCATAGGAGAGATTGGCAATGAACAGGGAAACAGTGAAACCGATACCCCCGAGCATGGATACCCCCAACAGGCTTTTGGTGTTCATATGTTCGGGCATATTCAATAGTTTGCTTTTTACGGCCAGCCAGGTAAAGGAAAAAATACCGATCAGTTTACCCATTACCAGAGCGATAAAGACAGTCAGTGTGACACCTTCGATGTCGGATATAGAAAAATTCTCGAAAGTAATGCTGGCATTGGCAAATGCAAAAAGGGGCATAACAACATAATTTACCAATGGATGAAGATTGTCATCCATGGATTGTAACGGACTGATCACTTTATCGGAGGCAGATTCCACGTGCCGTAATATGGATAGTTCTGAATTACTGAGCATGTATTTATTGTCAGCCATATTGCTGGTTTCCGGAAGTTTCTTAAGACTTTCCCGGATTTCACCGACATATTTATAGATATTCAGTTTGGGCCGGGCCGGTACGGTAAAGGCTACAATTACACCGGCAATAGTCGGATGTATTCCTGAATTCAGGAACAGATACCAGACAATGATTCCGAAAAAGATATAAAACAGTTTGCTGTTGATACCGAATTTGCCTCCGGCCCAAAGCAGGGCGACGACCAGTATGGACCACAGGAGGTATTCCAGGACAAGATTACTACTGTAAAAAGCCCCGATAACGACGATTCCTCCGATGTCATCGACAACGGCAAATGCGGTCAGAAATATTTTCAGACTGAGGGGAACACGTTTACCTAGAAGCGACAGAACACCTAAGGAAAAGGCTATGTCGGTGGCCATCGGTATGGCGGCACCGCGACTGGCCGGACCGTCAGGACTGATCAGGAAAAAAATCAGAATGGGGATGATCATCCCTCCGAAAGCAGCGACAACAGGAAGCAGGGCTTTGCGGGGAGAAGATAATTCACCAACGAGAACCTCCCGTTTGATCTCCAGACCTACCGAGAAAAAGAATATGGCCATCAAAGCATCATTGATCAGTGACATAAAGGTCATATTGGCACCGTGAACATGAAAAAGGTTGATGTCGCCGAAACGGAAAACCACTTCTTTAGCAAAAAAATTGTCATAAGCCTCCCGGAGCGGGGAGTTTGCAATGATCATGGCTGCTACCGCAACAAACAAAAGCACTGCCCCGCCATTAATTTTGGTCTTTATAAAATGGCGGATGGGGGATTTAAATATGTTGTAATTCATTCTTTATGATATTTTTTAAACCATTCAGCAAAACATCTTATACCATCTTCCAGGGGAGTATTAGCCGTATAGTTGTAGTCTTCCCTGAGTTTCGTTGTATCAGCCCATGTTTGATACACATCCCCGGCTTGCATTCCCACATATTCTTTTTGAGCTTCTTTGCCTAAATTTTGTTCCAGTAAATGAATAAAATCCATCAGGTTTACAGGAGAGCCGTGTCCGATGTTGTAGATAACGGCAGGTACTCCCGGAGTGTCTTCCCGGATCAGGTCCGGACGGTTGATGATGGTTACGATACCTTCCACAATGTCATCAATGTAAGTGAAGTCCCGGGACAGTTGACCATTATTGAAGACTTTGATCGGTTCGTTTTTTTGTATGGCATTGGCGAAAAGCATAGGGGCCATATCAGGACGTCCCCAGGGGCCATAAACTGTGAAAAAGCGGAGACCGATAGTCTGTAATTTATACAACCAGGAATAGGTGTAAGCCATTAATTCGTCACTTTTCTTGGTGGCTGCATAAATACTGACCGGACGGTCGACCTGTGCACTTTCCTTAAAAGGAGCTTGCGTTGTGGTTCCGTATACGGATGAGGACGAAGCATAAATCAATCTCGGACAGGAGTATTGCCGGCAGAGCTCCAGTATATTCAAAAAACCGGCAATGTTGCTTTCGATGTAACTTTCCGGATGGGTCAGACTATATCTGACACCAGCTTGTGCTGCCAGATTGATCACTCCGTCAAAGTAGTTGGCCCGGAATATTTTGTCCAGATTTTCTTTGTCACATAGATCGATCTGGCTGAATTTGTAATTGGAGTACTGAGCGGAGGTGTATTCGTGTCCGTATTCTGCCGGGGAAATACCACATTCTGACAGACGTCCCTTTTTCAGGGCAATGTCATAATAGTGGTTCAAAGAATCTATACCATAAATTTCAATTCCTCTTGTAGCTAGTGCTTTTGAAAGGTGGTATCCTATAAATCCGGCACAACCGGTCACTAAAATCTGCATCTTATTCTGTTCCTGGGTTATTATCAGCTTTTCTGCCTGAATACGGAAAAGTCCTTATATTCCGT
>CAJMQA010000409.1 GCA_905215395.1 uncultured bacterium
TTTAAACCTTTTGCCCAGGCTTTGTAGTCTGTTGTTTTCAGGCTGAACAGTCCGGCATACCGTGGGCGGGAGGTCAGAAACTCACTATGATCAATCCAGGATTCTTCCGGATTTTTATATTTCCGGAAACATTCATTTTTTTCGTCGTCATCCATGGTATAGGTAGCACCTGTCCATTCATGGCATTTTATGCCAAAGTGATTGTTGGCGTTGACGGCGAGCTCTGAACGTCCGCATCCGGATTCCAGAATTCCCTGAGCCAGCGTGATGCTGGCAGGTATGCCGGTACGCTCCATTTCACGGATAGCAATATGTTTGTATTTACGTATAAATTCTTTTCTGGAATCTGCTTTTAGCTCAACAAAAGAGCATACGAGTATTCCTGATAGCAGGAGATTGAAAATAAATTTATAATTTTTCATTTTTCACTTTTCATTTTTCACTTCTTCATCTATCTTAGGGGTGTAAAAATAGTAAAAAATAGTGATGGATAAAAGAGAACTTAGGCTAGAATATTTTTGCTATCAAAATTCTTATCCGGTGGGATATGAAAACTTGTGCAAAAAAGCTATTGAGGCTTCTTCGCGTGCTTATTGCGTTTATTCAGAGTTTGCTGTCGGGGCTGCTCTTGAACTGGAGAACGGAGAAGTGATTACCGGGAATAATCAGGAGAATGCGGCATATCCGAGCGGACTTTGCGCAGAACGTACTGCTTTATTTTATGCCGGAGCTACTTATCCGGAAAGTCCGGTGAAAGCTTTAGCCATTGCTGCATGCTATAAAGGAATTCCCCGGGAAGAATTTGTCCCCCCCTGCGGAGCATGCCGGCAGGTTATGGCCGAGGTCATTCACCGCTATGGTAAAGATTTCGATGTCATTATGATCGGCCATAAAGAGACTGTGCTGATCAAAGCTTCGGCTTTACTGCCCTTTTCCTTTGAACTGAAATAAATCATGTGAGGTAAGATGGGCGGGAGAAATGACATTCTTCTGGAAAACGGAATCCGGTTGGCTTTCAGGACTATATTTGACTGTTATGCCAGATCTTTGGTGTTATTTGCCGACCGTTATCTGACGTGCCGGGAGGAGAGTGAGTCCATTGTTCAGGACGTTTTTATCCTGTTATGGGAATCGGATGTAAGATTTAAGGATGAATTGTCTGTTAAGTCTTATCTTTATATTACGACGCGCAATAAATGCTTGGATATTTTAAGGCATAGGAAAGTGGAGCATTCCTTTCTGGCTAATTCCAGGAGCGAAGAGGAAGTTGATCCGGGTTACATTAAGTGTTTGATAGAGGAAGAGACCAGAAGGTTGATTTTTAGTGCAATAGAAGCTTTGCCGGAACAATGCCGCAAGGTGTGTCTGCTCAATCTGGAAGGTAAAGATAATACAGAGATTGCAAATCTTCTGAATATATCCTTAAATACGGTAAAGTTCCACAAAAAAAATGCCTACAAAATTTTGAGGGAAAAACTTCAGCAATATTTTTATCTTATTTTTATTTATTTTTAAGAAAATTCAAAATTCCACTACCCGTTTTTGTTGTCAGGACGTTCTAGAGATAGAAAAGTTCGGATATGATACGGAAATATATTGGAATATCAGAATTAATATACCGGCGTTTGGCTGGTGATATCACTCCTCAACAATCGGAGGAGCTGGAAATCTGGCTCTCTGAATCGGAAGAACACAGGCAAATTCTGAAAGCTTTTGAAAAGCATCCTGATTTGTGTGGGCAGTATGAGAAGTTCAGGTCGGTAAATGCCGGAAAAATGTGGTTGGCGGTGGAAAAACACATGACTACCTCCAGGAGGAAGCATGGGGTGATCCGCTGGTATTATGTGGCTTGTGTGTTGATTTTTATAGGGTTGGGTATATTCTTATCGTTTTATCTTCCGGGCCCGGAAAAAGAAAAAACAGTTCCTGTTGCAGATACAGAATGGCTTGTACCGGGCAGGTCACAGGCTGTATTGTGTCTGGCGGATGGTAAGCAGATTGTACTGCCTGATTCTAATATTTCGATTCAGGAAGGTTTGGTCAGAAAAATAGATAATTCCTTGATTTACGAACCAGGAGTGGCTGTAATGGAAGAGAAATGGAATACCTTAAAGGTTCCCCGGGGAGGAGAATTTCAACTGACTTTATCTGACGGAAGCCGTGTGTGGCTGAATGCCGGTTCTGAAATTACATATCCTCAGATCTTTACAGGAAAAGAACGTAGTGTGAAAATTGTGGGAGAGGCATATTTTGAAATTGAAAAGGATTCATTGCGGCCTTTCCGGGTTCGGGCCGGGGAGGTGGTAATAAAAGTGCTGGGAACTTCTTTCAATGTGAAATCATATCCGGATGACAGGCAGATTACAACAACTTTATTAGAGGGTGGGATAGAACTGGTTGCCGGGAAGAAAATTTGCCGGCTGAAACCTGAACAGCAGGCGGTTTGGAAAGCAGGTGAAGATGAACTTGTGGTCAATGCGGTGAAAGCTTCTGATTGTATTGCCTGGAGAAAGGGACGTTTTATTT
>CAJMQA010000410.1 GCA_905215395.1 uncultured bacterium
GGATTACGACCGGCTGATTTTTTCATCTCCATTCCGCCGCCTCCAGAATAAAACGCAGGTATTTCCGCTTCCCGGGAATATTTTTGTACACAACCGTCTGACCCACAGCCTCGAGGTTGCCAGTGTGGGTCGTTCTCTGGGAAATAAAGTCTGCCAGTTTCTGAAACAACAAAAAGTCGACATTGACAGTCCCGACATTCTGGAAGAAATCGGCACCATTGTCAGCACAGGTTGTCTGGCCCATGATTTGGGAAATCCCCCCTTCGGTCATTCCGGAGAGGAAGCCATTTCCTATTTTTTCAGTGAAGGAGAAGGACTGTATTTCAAAAAACTCCTTTCTGATGAAGAATGGAACGACCTGAGCCATTTCGAAGGTAACGCCAATACTTTCCGCCTGCTGACCCATAGTTTCAATGGACGCCGTCCGGGAGGCTATACCATGACTTATACCACCCTGGCTTCCATTGTCAAATATCCCTTCGAATCGACCAAAGCAAATCCCAAAGGATTCAAATACGGATTTTTCCAAAGTGAAAAAGAAATTTTTCAACAGGTAGCAGAAGAACTAGGCATCCGCAAAATCGGCGACCATCCTTTGCAATATGTCCGCCATCCCTTAGTATATCTGGTAGAAGCTGCCGACGACATCTGTTACCAGATTATGGATATCGAAGATTCGCACAAACTCCGGATCCTCTCCTACGACGAGACTGTTGCTATTCTCGAAAGCTTTTATGACAAAACAACAGACAAAGAAGATCTGAAAATCATCGCAAAAACTTTTAAGGTAGTGACAGATAAAAATGAACGGATTGCTTTTTTACGGGCAGGCATCATTAACAAACTCATCAACGCCTGTGCAGATGTGTTCTGTGAAAACTACGAAGCCATCATGGCCGGAGAATTCAATACCACATTGATCAAAAAAGTCAGCGGAACCAACAAGGAAGCCTATGATGCCTGTACTAATCTGGCATACGGACGTATCTACCATACCAACATGGTCACTCAAATCCAGATTGCAGGTTTCAAGATTCTGGGTACTATTTTAAAAGAATATACCGACGCAGTATTGAAACCGGAAACTTATTATGCCCGGAATATATTATCCATCATGCCTGAGCAATACAAAGTCAGCAAGGAAGATTCCATGTATACGAAAATCCAGACTGTCGTAGACTATGTCTCCGGCATGACTGATTCATACGCTCTGAATCTTTACCGAAAAATCAAGGGTATCGATCTGCCAGAGATCAAATAATTCCGTAACAGCCTGAATGCTGACTACGAAGGCTACCGATGATCTGACTTGTACTAAGATTACACAAAATAAACCTGAAAAGTGACCTCCTTCATTTTTTATGGGGAGATTCGCTTTTCAGGTTTTTTAATTAATCAGTTTCCTTTTATTGATAGAGTGTCAACACTTCTTTAAAATAAACAGGCTGATCATAATTATCTCTCAGAATATAGAATATAAGGAACGTTTATTATAGTAATTCTTTTACCTTTGCTGAAATAGCTTTTCCATCCGCCAATCCAGCCAATTTTTTAGTAGCAATTCCCATCACTTTTCCCATATCTTGAGGAGAAGAAGCACCTATTGAAGCTATGATTTCTTTCAAAGCTTCTGTCAATTCCGCTTCACTAAGTTGTTTCGGAAGGAACTCTTCTAACACAGCAACTTGTGCACTCTCCTGCTCATATAAATCTTCACGCCCTTGTTGTTTATATATTTCAGCAGATTCCTTGCCTTGTTTTGCCAGTTTTTGTATCAATTTCATACATTCAGCATCGTCAATCCGGTCATTCGCTCCCGGGCGCGTTTTAGCTTCCAGAATTACCTTTTTGATATTACGCATGGTTTCCAGCCTCACTTTATCGTGAGCTTTCATTGCATTTTTAATGCCTTCGTTCACTTGTTCTTCGATAGTCATAACAATCATATTTTAATACAGGCGAAATTAACACTAATATTTCAAATCTGCTATCAACTTTTTCAAAAATAGTAGTAATCCTGTAATCAAAAACATAAAACTTGTCTTAAAATCAGCTACTTCCCTTATGAGTCTATTTATACATATCGATATAGAACCTTCCAAACGATAATTCCTGATACGATCTATCGGCCGAAGCAAACCATATAAAAATGAACATTACCCATACCGCGAACCGATAAATCTGCAGCAAGATAATACTCTTTTATATATTTCCTTTTTTTTAACTTCAAGTACGAATCACGATGCCCTGCAGTTCCCCCAAAACCGAACAATGGCATCGTAATTCGTAAAAATTCAAAACAAGGATTTACTTATTGTCCCACCAGATTCGTCCCCGCGAATCGTCAATGGTTTGGCCATATGCAGCATCTTTTGACATTTGTCCTCTTACGGCAGCATCCCAGTTGGCATAATTCTCATCCCTTTGAGGTATAGAATGACGGCGCGGAATCAACAGAACAGAAGCATCAGATTTGGAATCAGCTCCATAAAGTTTATCCAGGTAACCGACTGTTACAG
>CAJMQA010000411.1 GCA_905215395.1 uncultured bacterium
GGAAAATCGGGACAAGAGGTACTGGACCGGTATTTTAAGACTCAGACAGAAGCAGATTATTTCAAAGATTACAACTGGACGATTGTCCGTGATTATGTGACGGATATCAATGCTCCTCAATTGAAATATGTTTTTGCTCATCAGGATAAATTTATCCAACGTTTTTCAAAAGATGATGTTTTCCAGAAACTGGATAATGTATTGGTAAATCATCTGGAAGGCTTGTACGCACAGAACAAGAACGACTATAATGTTATGATGAAACGGATAAAAGATATTGGGTATGAACATTATGATGTTGTTTTTGATTATTTTAATATCCGGGAATTGAGAGCCAATAGAAATGCTGAAGATTATTTTTATAAAGCCCGTAAATTATTCCGTTATTTCCCTGAGAACCGGAAAATGATAAAAGAGATTACAGCGGGAGCATTGGAGATTATGAATGATGTGTCACGTTTGAAAGTCATTCAATTGTGGGCTGGTAAAACTGTAGAGTCTAAATCTGATTTCGATGCTATTTGTAATTATGTGAAAATATCCAAGAAATGCGGATTTAATGATGTTGCCAAAAGGTATGCAAGCATCGCTAATAATCTGGCTTCCCAATCCGATGACCTGACTATGAAACAACAGGCAGGGGAGTTGATGAAGTTATTGAATTGATCGTTTTTTTTTCATAAGTTTGGAAATAAATGACCGCTTTCCCAAGAAAGCGGTCATTTATTTTAATCTAGCTGTTCCTGCATCAGCTCTGTATCTGGTTCGTCCCCTTGAAATATCAGATTTACCGTGTATTGGTTTTTGCCATTGTAGGAGGAAAGTTTATCTTCCGGAGCGGTTGATATGCGTATGGATCGGGTCGGTACTCCCTGGCGGATCAGGTAGCTTTCCAAAGCCTGGTTGCGTCTGTCTACGAGCAGCTGAGTTAACTGGGATAGCTGGTCTGTATCGGCCAATGAAAGTATCTGTTCTTCCAGGTAAGCACCTTTGAGCTCTTCGCTGACCTGTGCTTTGACATAGTTCAGGAATTTTAAATCCTTTGAGTCGATTTCCAGGATTTTGCTGTAATCGATAGGTTGCAGAGATTCATTTGTTTTTTCCGGATGGAGCTGGAGGTAATAATTTTTCTTTACATAAAGCTGTGCCAATGTTGATTTACTTTGATGGAGGTTTATGAATTGTTCCATCACCAGAGTCATTTCCGGTTTGGCTTTGATTATTTCGGATAATTGGGTGATTTGAGTCAATTGTTCCGGGGTAAAGTCATTCTGTATAGCTTCAAACGGAATATTTTTTAATTTATCAGGAGAAAAACCAAGGGAATTTGCCAGAAAATTAACCGGGGAAACTGCCACTTTTACCAATAGATTGGTCAGGGTTTTGAAGATAATCTTTTTGTATGAGAATTCCGGAGAGCTGATATTTCCTTGTACGGGCAAAGCTATTTTTATCTGGTCGTTTACATCTTTGATCAGGTACAGGGCTGTCTTTAAAGGAATGTTGTATTCAGGTTTGGGGTGTTTTTGTTTATTGGCTACTTCACATTGGGCGATGTTAAGGGTGTTCCGTCCGTCTAAAATATTATTTCTGATATCATTGATACTCGTAAATGATAGTATTCCTTTTGTCAACGGATAACCGAAATATTGGAGGCTATACGGAGTAAAGGTCTTCAGGTCCAGATTTTTAATATTCAGCATAAGGTCGGTATTGCTAATATCATCTAGCTTTCCTTCCCATGTAATGTTAATGGTGCCCCCATTTTTCAGGGTACTGTTTATTTTGGCTTTATTTTTTCCGTTTAATGTCAGATGCTCTGCCAGCATATTGATATTTTCGAGGCTGAAAGAGAAGGGGGTATGAAGAGTATTGTCATTGAAGACAAAAGAAGAATTGTTGATACGGAAATTGTCAATCCTGAAATCCATATCTGGTGCAGAAGCGGTGTCGGCAACGGGAGTAGTAATTGGTTGGGTTGTATCTGCGGGTGCAGATTTCATCAGTTGGCTGAATGTATTACTTTGCGGGTAAAGTTCTGTCAGGGCTTGTATTCCATTGACGGCGATATTGCCGAAATGAAATATATTTTGTCCTAAGTTGATCTTTTGGATGTCAATGGAAAGACTGTCGGTACCTAAAACCTGTTTATTATCTGAATCTTTGAGGGAGAATGCAGATAAGCCGATATTGCCTTCGAGAGACAGATCCGTAACATGTTCTGTACTACCTTTGATATTCAGATTGGTATTTAAAATTCCCTGAATGGAACTTATGTTCATAAAATCGGTCAGATAAGGCCGGAAAGGGGAAATGGAGAAGTTGCCCAAAGCAATTTTCAGATCGTAATTACCGGCTTGCATATCGTAGCGTATGGCTGTTTGCAAATGTCCGCCATCGGTAAAATTCAGGTTGATACCCACGTCTGTGCTTTGTCCGCTGAAATATACTCCCGGAATCTGAAGGCCGAAATCGTTCATCTGCCAGACAGAGTTCCGGAGCAGGTCGTTGTAGACG
>CAJMQA010000412.1 GCA_905215395.1 uncultured bacterium
TCCGAACTGCAACGGTCAGTCATCACCAATTTGACTGGATGACTACCGGGCCGGGTAAAACGATGTACAACCTCATACCCATTGTCGGATTCCGGTAAAGCATCTGCCCCAAAATACCACCAAGACTGAACGTCCGGTCCGAATCCGAAAGATTCATTTCTGAAAACGATCTCCTCCCCGAAACATATTCTTGTCTTTTCCGGAACAAAATTCATATCAATATCATTCGGATATACCAGTACCGAATCTCTAAATGAAGCAGTATAACAAGCATTCGATGCTGTCATATTTATTCCGTATTTCACAGCATGCCGTTCTGTATTATTGAAAAGATGCCGGACAGGAACCGTAGGCTTAAATTCAGAAAAATTCTGTTCGGGACTCAAATCTCCCCAATTGAAAGTATAATTATCTGCATCACCTTTCGTACGGTTAGAAAAATTAAATTCTTTCCCCGGACAAGCGGTATTATCCGGTACGATAATATATTTAGGATCTAATTTTGAAACGACAGTCACAGAATCTTTATATTCCGATTCCCCTCCCTCATTTTTTACCTTCAAAGTAATACGGTACAAGGTATCCTGGTAAAAAGACTGGAATACAACTCCCTGTGGAACTGTATCTGTGGTAGTAAGCTGGTTGCTCAGAGTCCACAAATATTCTGTATCTTCCCCTTCCGATAAGTTTTTAAATATTATTTCTCCGGAACAGGCATCAAAACTCTCTATAGAAAATTCCGCCTTCGGAGCAGCAACAATTTTCATTCCTTTCGACTTTGAAGCGATACAGCCATTTCCATCTGTCACAGTCAAAGTAACAGGAGTCAGAAGACTGGATAATCCCATCAAGTCATAACGATGCGTATGAACCCCATCCGTTTCATTCAGCAGCACTCCGTTTCCGTGGAAATTCCAGGAATAGTTTACAATCCTCCCCGGAGTGGTACTTGTAAAAACAACTTCTTTTCCGGAACCGATAATAGAATCAGGTAAGCTGACAAAATCAACTTTCGGCAAAGCATTGATTAAGACAGTGACTGAAGAAGATCTGGGACAATTTCCGTTATAGGTGGTTGTAAGTTTCAAATCGTATTCTCCAGCAGACTCAAACTGATGTTTGAAATGATACCAGGTGGATACTTTTTCCTCCCCGTTCACATACCATTTACCTACCGCTCCGACCGGTTTTTCCGCAACAATGTGTTCAAAAGTTATCTCATCCTGTACACATAAAACACCCGGCACACTGATTTGTGGCAATTCCGATTTCTGAACATCGATTTTAACCTCTTTTGAAACAGCAGCACAACCGGAAAGTCCTGTCGCTGTCAGTTTCAAAATTTGCTGACCGGAATTTTCCCCCGGAAGATAACGGGTATTTACGGTTCCCATATCCCTTAAAAACCCTACACTTCCATTCATCTCCCAGCTTACACTTCCAGCATGGCCGACTGTTATAATATCCGAAGTCAGTTCCAGAGAATCTCCCTGACAAACTTTTGCCTCCAGAAGTCCGTCAATGGTAGGTGGTTCCTGTAAAGTCACCGTCATCACATTCGAAAGTATTTTATCTGTACAGGGAGCCTCAGGAGTTATCTCTCCGACAATCCGAATGACAGTTTCAGCTGCCGGTACATCAGCCGCCTGATAACGATAGACTACGGAGGTCTGATTCTTGGTTGTCGTTGCAAACTTTCGCCCGTTAGCCGTCCAATCGATTGATTGAATCTGTGGATGATCTTCAAAATGAATAATAAAATCCTTCCCTTTACATTTTGTCATATCTGTCAGCAGCAGGAAAGGCCGTTCCTTCGTGCCAAATGATTTAGACATCACCTCTTCCTGGGGACAGGCATGGGGCGGAGTAACAATCATCGAGAGGGTTCCGCCACTTTCAGTATTCGCGGTTACCAAAGGCCGTAAAGGATTTGTCTGGTCTATGACAGCTCCCGTTGCAGACCAAATAATTCCACTACTCAAAGGATCTACAACAACATCAGTAACCGGAAAGGCATTACCGGCACAAACAAAGGTAGGAATATTGAAGTTTCCGGTCATCTTCCGTAATCCGGTCAGGGAAATCGTATCAGTAATATTTTCCCATTTCTTACATCCGCCAAAATCTGCAGACACAATCAACATTGCCTCAGTAACTCCGTCCTGAAGTGTAAAATCCGGGAAATCACCTGTCAATCCAATACTCTTTTTAGTTGTCAGATGCGAAGAAGAGAAATTGGCATATGAATAATTGGCATCTATCCAGTTCTTCTCAAAATGATATTTATGCTCTCCGACGCACAACGTATCATATCGCAATTCATTTCCCAAAACATCCTTCAAATGAAAGTCGGGTTTACGGTAGAGTTTCACTTGTCCCACAGCTTTGATTCCGGAATATTCAGCCAGGGTATTATCATACAAAGTAAAACTCTTAGAAGCGGATAAACTGATTGTATCCACGACATCATCTACACCTGTTACATATGAACCATAATCTGCAGTAAAACC
>CAJMQA010000413.1 GCA_905215395.1 uncultured bacterium
GGTCAGCGCTTGCTGCCCTTTTTACAGAAACAGGAGGTCATGATTCCTAAGGCCAATGAACAACTCTATTTCCGGAAATTTATTCTGAAGAATATCCGGCATGAAGAGATTGAGGTACAGGGATTTGAAGTGATTGTCCGGGAAGTGGAAAAAAAGGCTGTCCTTTCGTTGGAACATGAAATTTTTGCCTTGCCGGTTTTTGCTCTGGAATTCTGGTATGGAAATCAGTGTATTCCTGCCTGGTCGGAACGGAAAGCTTTGGTTGAGTTGCGTACGGAAGGGGATTCTTATGCATTTTATAAAGTAAATCGGGACCTGATCTGGGAAGAACAACAGGAGGAAAAATTGCAGGCATTGGGGCTGATCAGGTATGCTTCCGGTTGCTTTAAGATAGAGGGATTAACTTTCCCAGCCGGAAAGGAAGAGGAAAGAACGGAAAAAATAAGTGAGGACGAAGTTGCGGTAGCCTGGCAGAAAATGGTGGGATGGGTAAGGGAACATCGGTTTAAATTGGAAGAGCTGGGAATAGGTTTTACTCAGAAAGCATTGCGCAAACCTTACTATCTGGGAAACTGGCAAATGGATTTCTCTATCCGGGATATGATGGATTGGTTTGAAATAAAGGCCGAAGTTGTCCTGGCTGATGGCCGCCGGATTCCTTTGTTGCGTTTCCGCGATCATATCCTTTCCGGAAGACAGGAATATCTGTTGGAAGATGGTTCCGTGTTTTTTATTCCCGAAGAGTGGTTTGCCACTTATGCCGATATATTGTTATTTGCCAGTGGGAAGGGAGGCAGTTTATTTTTGTGCAAAAGCCAGTACTCCCTTTTGGAAAAATCAGAGATAAAGGATACCAAATTATTTTTACAACAACCGGTTAAATCGGTCGCTTTGCCGGATGGTTTGAAGGCTGTATTACGACCTTATCAGCAATCGGGTTACGAATGGATGTACCGTCTTTTTCATAGCCGGCTGGGCGGTTGTTTGGCGGATGATATGGGGTTGGGGAAGACTTTGCAGACCATTGCCCTGCTACTCAGATACCGGCAGGAAGCCGTAAAGTTACGGATAAAGAAGCGACCGGAAACAGGGATGCAGATGAGTCTTTTTGAAGATTTGGCTCCTGCGGTAAGTCTGGCGGATGGGGACAAACCGGAGTTTCATACTTGTCTAATTGTGGTTCCGGCCTCATT
This sequence comes from uncultured bacterium, assembly GCA_905215395.1. GTDB lineage: Bacteria > Bacteroidota > Bacteroidia > Bacteroidales > Marinifilaceae > Odoribacter. The sequence goes on from CAJMQA010000413.1 coordinate 1,194, forward strand.
GATTCACAATTGGAGGAATGAGTTACGTAAATTCGCCCCTCAATTAACGGTTACAACTTATGCAGGATATAACCGGTCAGAATTACGCCCCTATCTGCAACGTTCAGATGTGGCGATTGTTACTTATCATACACTTCGTAATGATATTGATGAGCTGGCAAAGCTGAAGTTTGGTATCGTTGTGGCAGACGAAGCTCAGACGTTGAAAAATCCTTCTTCTCAGTTGCATCAGGCCATGATGCGTATACAGGGAGAATGCTTTTTCGCTTTGTCGGGAACCCCTATTGAAAATTCGTTGACCGATCTCTGGGCCATTATAAATTTTGTTAACCGCGATATGTTGGGGTCGCATCATTTTTTCCGGAATCATTTTACCAAACCGATTTTGGTGGATATGGAAGGTCGTATGAGTGCTATTTTGCGGAAACTGATAAAACCCTATGTTTTGCGGAGAACCAAAGAGGAAGTTCTGGCCGATCTGCCTGATCTGACTACCGGTATTGTGTTGTGTGAACCTGAAGAAGAGCAGCGTAAAGTTTATGAAGAGGAGCAATCGAAAGTCCGCAATTATATACTGGGAAAACGCGGGAATCAGGAGGGGTTGCGCAATGATTTTATGGTTTTAAAAGCCTTGATCCGCTTGCGTCAGATTGCCAATCATCCGCGTCTGATCGATCCGAATTATGGATACGGGTCAGGAAAATTCCGGGAGGTATTCCGGATGCTGGACGAAGTGATCGGAAACGGTCATAAAGTGTTGGTTTTTTCCTCTTTTGTGAAATATCTGAAAATGGTGGCCGATGAAGCGACAGCCTTACATTGGAAATATGCCATATTGACGGGGAGCACTGTAGACCGTGAAAAAGAAATTTCCCGTTTTTCCACCGATCCGGAATGTCCGCTCTTTCTGGTGTCCTTGAAAGCCGGAGGAGTCGGTCTTAATCTGACCGAAGCTGATTATGTTTTTATTCTCGATCCCTGGTGGAACCTGGCTGCCGAAAACCAGGCCATAGGGCGGGCTCATCGCATCGGGCAGAAACAGGCTGTCTTTGTATACCGGTTTATTACTGCCGATACTCTGGAACAGAAAATTCTGGCCATTCAGCAGCGGAAACAACGTTTGGCCGACTCTGTAATTACCACTACGGCACCTATCCCTCTCAGCGATGAAGAGTTGCTGGAAGCTTTAGAGTAATCCGGTATTACTCGCTCCTGTGGTGCTTGACGAAGCTTGTTCCGATTTTGAAATATTACCATCTTGAGATGGGAAAAGGAATTTTTTTT
>CAJMQA010000414.1 GCA_905215395.1 uncultured bacterium
AAAGACAGGGGGAATACCTGGAAAATACACCAACCGGCACGTTCCAATACGACGGAAGCTCAGGTTGCCGAAGTGGTTTCCGGTACCCTGATGCTGAATATGCGTGACAACCGCGGAGAAAGCCGGGCAGTGGCAACTACAAAAGATTTAGGACGGAATTGGCAGGAACATCCATCTTCCCGGAAAGCTTTGCCTGAGTCTGTGTGTATGGCAAGCCTGTTGGGGGTAAAAGATAAAGATAATATACTGGGGAAAGATATTCTAATTTTCTCCAATCCGAATACTACGAAAGGACGGCATCATATGACAATTAAGGTCAGTCTGGATGGAGGACTTACTTGGCTGCCGGAGAATCAGCTCTTGCTGGATGAGGGGGATAGCTGGGGATATTCCTGCCTGACTATGATCGATCGTGAGACAGTGGGTATTCTTTACGAAAGCAGTGTTGCACATATGACTTTTCAGGCTGTAAAACTGAAAGATATCATTAAATAAAATCTTAATGTTTAGGAGGTGTAACGTGAAATTTTCATGTGATAGTTTTATATTTGCAAAGTTTACTTCCCGCGTTGCATGTCAAACATTGGGAATTGGTGGAAAAAATCAATGATTATCAAACCTTATATTGAAAGATGAGAAAACTGTTACTATTGGGATTATTGTGTTGTGGTGGGATACTCTATGGACAGGGGGGAATGACCGGAAAGTTATTACTGAACAAAAATTGGTATTTTGCAGAGGCCGGAACGGATCGCTGGATGAAGGCTGAAGTACCCGGTACTGTCCATCAGGATCTTTTGCGTCATAACCTGTTACCCGATCCATTTTATGGGACGAATGAAAAAGATATTCAATGGGTGGAGAAAAAGGATTGGGAATATAAGACAACCTTTATGGTAACAGCCAACCAATTGAAATGTAAAGCGGCATGTCTGGATTTTGAAGGCTTGGATACTTATGCGGATGTCTATCTGAACGGGGCTCTGGTGTTGAGGGCAGACAATATGTTTGTGGGGTATACCATTCCTGTAAAAACATTATTGCGGGAGGGCAATAACCATCTTCATATTTACTTTCATTCCCCTATCCGGCAAACCTTGCCGCAATGGGCTTCCAACGGCTTCGATTATCCTGCCGATAATGATCATTGCGCACAACGTCTGAGTGTTTTTACCCGGAAAGCTCCGTATAGTTATGGTTGGGATTGGGGAATCCGTATGGTTACCAGTGGAGTGTGGCGTCCGGTAACCCTCCGGTTTTATGATGTGGCTGCCATTGAAGATTTTTATGTCCGGCAGTTGGCATTGTCTGATAGGATAGCTAGTTTGTCGAATGAACTTACAATTCAGAGTGTTGCTGCAAAGCCGGAAAAAGCAGAAATAAGTGTTTGCTACGCATTGCAGGGGAAAGAAGAAAAGAGAATTTGCCAGGAAGTCATTTTAAATCCGGGAGAGAATAAGATCATGTTACCATTGACGATACCGGAACCCAGGCGTTGGATGCCCAATGGGTGGGGAGAGCCTGTCTTATATGATTTTACTGCCAGTGTGAAGGTCGGTGGTCAGGTGATTGCTGAAAAAAAACAGCGTATCGGTTTGAGGACAATCCGGGTGGTAAATGAAAAGGATGCTGAAGGTGAATCTTTTTATTTTGAGGTGAATGGTATCCCTATGTTTGCCAAGGGAGCTAACTATATTCCTGCTGATGCTATGTTGCCGGCTATGACAGATGAGCGTTATGAAACTTTATTCCGGGATATAAAAGAGGCTCATATGAATATGATCCGGGTATGGGGCGGTGGTATTTATGAAGACGACCGTTTTTACGATTTGGCGGATGAAAACGGGATTCTGGTATGGCAGGATTTTATGTTTGCCTGTACTACTTATCCGCACGATCCGGAGTTTTTGAAGCGCGTAAGTGCCGAGGCTGATTACAACATAAAGCGTTTGCGCAATCACGCTTGCCTGGCTATGTGGTGTGGAAACAACGAGATTCTGGAGGGATTGAAATATTGGGGGTGGAAGAATAAATACGATCCGACCGTCTATCAGGATATGCTTACCGGTTATGATTGTTTGTTCCGGGGGCTTTTGCCGTCTAAAGTGGAGGAGTCGGATAAGGGGCGTTTTTATATACACGGTTCTCCCTATTTTGCCAACTGGGGACGTCCGGATTCCTGGAAAACCGGCGACAGTCATAATTGGGGAGTATGGTATGGCCGGAAACCTTTTGAAAGTCTGGATCAGGAAATTCCACGCTTTATGAGTGAATTCGGCTTTCAGGCTTTTCCGGAAATGAAGACCATCGCCTCTTTTGCTGCTCCTGAGGATTTGGCCATTGAATCGCCGGTGATGAATGCCCACCAGAAGAGTAGCATCGGAAATGCTCTGATCCGTACCTATATGGAGCGGGATTATATCGTTCCTGAAAAATTTGAGGATTTTGTTTATGTAGGCCTGGTGATGCAGGGCC
>CAJMQA010000415.1 GCA_905215395.1 uncultured bacterium
CAATGCATAATATTTATAATTTCCGATCTTGTCATTTCCGATCTGTCCCCAACTCCCTCTCAATTTTAAATTATTCAACCATTCGAACCGGCCTTTCAGAAACTTCTCCTCCGTCATTCTCCATCCTACAGCCAGGGAAGGGAAATATCCCCATCGATGGTCTGGACCAAATTTGGAAGATCCGTCAGCCCGGAAAGAGAAGGTGAACAGATAACGTTCCATCAAAGTATAATTGGCTCTGAAAAGATAAGAAAATATTGATTCGGAGTAACCATTATTTACTGTATTCCGACTGCCTTTCGACGTCTGGTCCAGATAGAGATAACTATTGTTTTGCGTAAAAAGATCCCGGCCGGAACCACCCAATAGCTCGAATTGCCGTTTCTGGGCAGTAATACCTCCTAAGAAATTCAAACGGTGAACATTTTTCAGAACAACATCATAAGTCAACGTGTTCTCCCACAACCATGTAAAATCACGCGACCAATTTTTAGAAAGCTCGTTCTGTTCATTTTTCTGCGTCGGAGAGACATAGTATTGGGGCCGGAAAATCCGTTCTCTACGATTCAGATAATCAATACCAAAACTAGTCCTGAAACTCAATCCCTCTGTAATTTCCCAGGTCAGATAAGCACTTCCGGCCATCCTATCATCTCTGGTATTGTTATTCAAATAAGCTAAAGTTGCTAAAGGATTACCAGTAGAAGAATTTTCCGAATCGGAAAAATTCCCTTCCTTATCATATGGCTTTATCACAGGACTCAAACGATAAGCTTGTCCGACCACGGAAGGATCATCATTACTTTTTAAACTAAAAGCAGCAGAAATATTATGACCGATTGTGACTTTCTCAATTGGCCGGTATTCATTATTCAGACGTAAAGTCAAACGATGATAATCATTTCTTTCTATGACTCCTTTTTGCTGAAAGAATCCAATACTCAGATTATAACTGACACCTTCGGATCCACCTGTCAAACTGACCTGATAATCACGAACTGAAGCAACCCGGAATATTTCATCGAACCAATTGGTACCTTTCCCTAATAATTCCGGATGATCGTATTTCGGCTTGCCCCCGGAATTCACCAAGGCCTCATTCAGCAATTGTGCATACTGTTCAGCATTAGCCATTTTTAAACGATCACTTACGATCTGGAATCCCTCGCTTCCGGTTATCGTCAGTACAGGTTTACCCTTCCCACCCTGTTTCGTCGTCACAATAATCACTCCGTTAGCTCCCCGGGAACCATAAATTGCTGTAGCTGAAGCATCTTTCAAAACCTCCATCGAAGCAATATCATGACTGTTCAGGAAACCGATATCATTCACAAACATCCCATCCACTACATATAGCGGACTACTGTTATTAGTAGTACCGATCCCCCGTATTTTCACCTCAGGCTCACTCCCTGGAGTACCATTTGAAGAAACCATCACCCCGGAAACATGTCCCTGCAACGCATTGGCCACATTAGCCACCGAAGTCTTCTGTAATTCATCACTTTTTATAGAAGCCACGGCCCCCGTTAAATCCGATTTTCTCTGAACCCCATATCCCACGATAACCACTTCATCGATCAATTTTGAATCTTCCGCCATCTGTACATTAATCATAGCCTGGTTATCTACTGGCATTTCCATTGTCTTCAGACCTACAAAACTAAATACCAATGTCGCATCTGCCAGCACATCTTTCAAAGTATAAAAACCATCAAAATCTGTCGTTGTTCCCAAAGTCGTCCCCTTTACCACCACAGTCGCCCCAATTATAGGCTCCCCGGTTCCTTTCTCTGTCACTTGTCCTGTCACTGTAATCCTCCCCTGACCAAAAATCACTCCTGATAACAATAACATTATTCCTAAAATAAAGATTTGCTTTCTCTCCATAAGTTTACCATTTATATTTACTTAGTCGTAATATAAACGGCTTCCCCTTTCAAGGTGTTTCAAAACTTCCGGATTTTACATTTTTTTGAAGTAGTTTGTAAATTAGTGAAAAAATCATATATTTATCAACAACGGTGTATATGAAAAACATAAAAGTAAAGAAACTCCTATGATTACAACCGAAGTATTTCTTTATAAAAATGAATTAAAGGAGAAATTAACTGATGAGAAATTATATAATATTTATCAAAGCCTGATGAAATTAAAAATCGACACAACTGGCTTTTCCTGGTGGATTAATCAGGAATACCCCTTTGCCTATCAGCTCCTGGATATCACGCAGAGCTGTATTGGCAGAGCATTTCGTAATTTTACCCCCACTTAGAGTAAGTCAGCCTTCCACCAAAGCCATCCCAGAAAAGATTTACCATTTTAATCTGACGGTCATCTTTTTAGTATCAAACAAAGCTGCCTTCAAACCATCCCAAAACCATTCCAACCAATCAAACCGTTCTGTGCATTTTATAAAACCTGTATTTTCATAAAAAGAGGTCAAAATTTATCATTTTGACCTCTTAATTTCC
>CAJMQA010000416.1 GCA_905215395.1 uncultured bacterium
GCGCAGCCTGCTCCTTTTTCTTTTGTGAATTCCCGCAGGAAGCCATAAATAATACCACTGCAGCCATCGCGGTATAAACCCATAGTGAAGAACCTTTCTTTTTCATTTCCTGTTTTTATTAGATATTACAGAAAGATTTTACGACACTGCATACAAAAGGTTTATAAAAATTGAAATTTTAAACCCAGCGAAAGACTGAAAATATCCGTCAGGCGCAAATATTTATTAGTAAAGTAGCTAATGATATATAAATCATTGGTTGCAAATTCATAATAAAAAGTAACCCGATCCGATAAAGTCACCGGCTTTATTTTAAAATCCACCCTTTGTCCGAAAGCCAGATTGAAACGGGTGTTGGTCGCCAGCCCATAATAACCGTCCGGATATTTATCCGGTTCCTTTGTCCAGAATTCCCTCCCGAATATTTTATTCATATACAGGCTTACGGTAAAGGGCTCCACCCTGAATCTACTTTCCGGTATGTTTATCCGCCAGGGAATATAATTTTCCTTCAGCGTAATGGTCACATGTCCTCTATCTCCGTCAAAACGGGGCAAATACCCCAGAAAAATATCCGTTTCCCATTGTTCGCGTTTTCCATAATCCCACCCACATCCCAAGGATATCAACCCCATAGAACCTGCATACTGGATTTTTTCATAATGAGGGATCAGACGGCTCCATCCTTTTTTATACCTCTCTATCCGTATCTCATGTTTGGATTGTCCATATACAGGCACAACTATTCCCGGCAGGCATAAAATAATACACACACACATCCTTTTCAGGGCATCAATAATAAACGACTTCCCGCTCATAACTATTTTTGCTTACCGTAAACAATAAATAATTCCTGTTTTTCATTGCATCCGAACCATAATATATAATGCCATCCCCGAAAAAATCGTTTACCATCAGGTGATGAGCATGAGCATGTACACAAAATCTCAGATTATTAAACCGCTTCAGATATTCATGAAAAATGAGTTTTACATTATTATTAAACACTATATCATCCGGCTGGGCATGCATCATGGCTATAGTCTGTTCATAAGGATGGCTGACAGAATCCTTGATTTCGTGAATAATGAAGTCAAAATCAGGGACAGGGGTACTGTAGTCAAACTCCAGAGCATTGGTATTCAAGGCCAGAAATTTAATACCACTATATATAAAAGAAAAATTATAATCTCCATACATGGCCTTATAGATTTCCCCTCCTAACCCCAAATGATCATGATTACCTATCAGAGCCACATAGGGAACCTGCAGTTTATTCATAATATCGTGAATCCAGCAAAACTCTGCTTTCATTCCAAAGTCGCTGATATCGCCACCGTGCACCACAAAGTCAATGTCATTCCTCCGATTTACCGCCTTTACAAAATCTTCTGTTTCATCATACCAACGCTGACTATCCCCCATAAAGATAAAACGGACTGTATCCTTATGCCGGTCAGACATCCTGATTCTTTCCAGGTTTCTTTGATTGATATTCTTGTATTCTTTATCCAGCCGAACATCATACGGATGATACTCAAAAGGGCTGCACGCTCCCAGGAGGATGCCTAAGACACCCCCAACAATGCAAATATGTTTCATAGCTTAATTTTAGAGAAAGCATTGCAAATTGTGTGCCTAAAAAAAGTAACTTTGTCGGAAAAGTTATAAATTAACAAAACATGAATATACATTTTATTGCAATCGGAGGGAGTGCGATGCATAATCTTGCTCTGGAGCTACATAAAAAAGGAGAATGCGTCACAGGTTCTGACGACGAAATATTTGAACCTTCCAGAAGCAGACTAGAGAAAGCCGGAATATTACCGGAACAATGGGGCTGGTTCCCAGAGAAAATCACACCCCAATTGGATGCCGTTATTCTGGGGATGCATGCCCGGAAAGACAATCCGGAATTACTCAGGGCACGTGAACTGGGCCTCCGCATTTTTAGTTATCCGGAATATTTGTACGAACAAACTAAAACAAAAAAACGGGTTATTATAGGAGGCAGTCACGGCAAAACGACCACCACTTCCATGATTATGCATATACTCCGCAACTGCGACATAGAGTTTGACTATATGGCCGGAGCACTTCTGGAAGGCTTTGACACTATGGTACATCTGAGTGATAAGAGCCGGATTGCTGTCTTTGAAGGAGATGAATACCTTTCTTCCCCCATAGACCTGAGTCCAAAATTTCACCACTACCATCCGGATATTGCCATACTCACAGGAATCGCCTGGGATCACATGAATGTATTCCCCACCTTTGAAAATTACGTTGAACAATTTGCCGTTTTCATTGAAAAAATTACTCCCAACGGGAAATTGATTTATTTCGGACAAGACGAAAACATCCGTAACATAGTGAAACGGGCAGACAGCAGTGTAGAAGCTATCCCCTACGACAGCTTCCCCCATTCGATAGAGAACGGCATCACCTACCTGAATTTAAACGGCAAAACTCC
>CAJMQA010000417.1 GCA_905215395.1 uncultured bacterium
GGAAGCATCTAAGAAGGTAGGCAAAAGATCTCGTAATTCCACCGGTTCATCTACTTTTATTCCCTCTTTAATACCAAACGATTCAGGCCATTTTACAATATATGGAACATGTGTGGAACCCTCATAAGGATAAGTCTTCCGCCAATGATAATGATCGCCCAACATATCCCCATGGTCGGAAACATAGCAAATCAAAGCATTATCATACATTCCCTTATCTTTCAGTGCTTGTATTATTTTTCCTATTTCCTCATCAATAAATGTAACATTGGCATAATAGTATTTTCGGGAATTTTTAGCATATTCAGTTCCAAAATTGGCAAACGGAGCATCCTTATCAGCTTTTACCGGATCAAGCTGAGTAGCGTATTTAACACACCAGTCACCAATATAAGGAGCCGGAATTTCTTTCTCTTCATACTCATCCAAAAGACGTTGGGGAGGGTCATACGGACTATGAGGACGTGCAAAGGAAACTTTCAGAAACAACGGGCTTTCATTATTATAATTCTGTATCAATTCGCAAGCCATCTTTCCTGTCCAGGCGGTAGGATGTAACTCCTCAGGCAGTTTATAAGTACCTGCCCTGTGTTCATTCCAACCAATACCTGTCAAATCAGGATTTACTCCCGGCATTTGTATCTGTAACCATAGTCGATAATCGCTGATAAAATATTTCGTCTCAGCACGCCCGCTTTCATCTAACAAAGTCCCATGAAAACCATGCAAAGATTTTTGTGCAGACCAATGCATCTTTCCAATACCAAATGTATAATAATTCTGCTCTCTTAGCATAGCAGGCATCTCGTATCTGTATTGCATGGCTACCCGGCCATACCCCAACATGCCATGCCGCCAAGGAGACATACCGGTCAGTAATCCTGCACGGGCCGGTGTGCTACTTGGAGTAGACGAATAGCCATTACAGAATAATGTCCCCTCTTCAGACAGTTTATCAATATTAGGTGAAATAACTACCGGATTCCCCGTACATCCCAAAGCATCGCCACGATGCTGATCGGCCATAATCAAGATAATATGAGGTTTTTGTTGTGCTCTAACCTGCTGAATCGAAAAACCGATTCCGGAAGTCAAAACCAACATACCATTTAATATCGGAATTATTTTCATTTTTATGAAAGTTGATTTATAGTATTATCTGATACACATTTTCTTAATTAAACGTATAAAAAGCATTTTTCATACGTTTAATCTATTGTATATTACAAATTCTCCGGGATCCGCCGTCCGTATTTCTGTAATAAGAAACGAGCGTATTGCATCAACTCACCCTGAGGTGCTACCAGAATAGGGTCTGTAGAATCTACCCAGGCATCTTCGAAATTTTTTATTGATTCATCCAATTTTTTCTGATCAAACTCCCGGTTACCTTCTACTGCAGAGATTACCGCATCCATATACATATCCCAGCGTTTCGAATAGTAATCTTTAATGAGCCCCGCCCATGTACGACTGGCATAATCATTCAGACTACCTCCCCAAGTCGTAATCAGATTACGGGCATTCTTCTCATAATAATCTTTCACTTCGGGAGTCGTACCCAATGCACGGGCATCAGCCAACCATTTATCCAAGGCACAACGGCTATGAAAAGCATTCAAACGATCCAAATCATTAAGGATCTCTTTCATTTCCGCAGCTCTGGCTTTCAACCCCGGAAGATCTTTAACTGTATACATACGGTCAAAATCATCTTTCACTATAAGAAAATAATTACCCAGTAATTGACGACCTACAGTAATGATATCCAGCCGCAGAGCGTCTCTGTTACAGTCCGTAGCCTGTAACAGTTTTTCCCAGGCTTGTAATAAAGTAGCATTGGAATAATCAATAACCGTACGTCTATTAGGTTTGTTCATCACCGGACGATAGTTAGGTAATACGCCTAATGTTTTGGGAACCTGTACGTATATCTGGTTGAACAGAATATCCCACGCTTCACGAACAGGCTGGGAAACAGTCCCGGCATGACGGTCGGCAAGATTTTGTAACCACGCCTCGTTGTCAAGATTCAAATCCCACGCCTTCTCAAAGATATACTCATAGGGAAACTGCATAACATCCAAGCCTTCGAGCGTAGAACCGATACCCCGAAGGTTACTTCCACCATTTATCAACGCATTGTCAAGACGGTCACCACTCTCCTTTACATTACCGGTAAGAGTCGTATTTCCCCCAAAATTACCTAAATAGCACCAAATATAAGGTTGTCCATGAAAGTGTTCAGTGTTTTTCCAAAGTTCTACATTCTCACAATGATAATCCAGTAAAAACATCTTATCCTGCGGCACTCCGGTTAGTAAAGCTTTGATCCGCGGAGCCGTCCAGTCCTTGCGGTCATGATAAAACATCCAGGTCATCTGCATCCATTCCGCTTTCGGATCTGCTGCTGTCAATGTCCGATACATATCCGAAGATACCTGACTGAGATATTCGGGTTCCCAACTTGG
>CAJMQA010000418.1 GCA_905215395.1 uncultured bacterium
GCACGTGATTTGTAATCTCGGGGTCGTTGGTTCGAATCCGACAAGAGGCTCAAGGAAGACCTTCCGGACAAATCCGGAAGGTCTTTTGTTGTGAGGAAGTGATAGGTTGTTTTAGTGATATGTTATTAAATAACAATTATTTATTATCACGCGATAAAAAAGGAAATGAAATTGTAGAAAATTTATGCAGTAAAAATTTGCATTATCTTACAAAAGCATTACCTTTGTTCCGCTTTTCGATGAGAGGTCAATATCTGACTTTTGAAGAGTAATAGAAATGCTGTTATAGCTCAGGGGTAGAGCACTTCCTTGGTAAGGAAGAGGTCGTGAGTTCAAATCTCACTAACAGCTCGGAGAAGTCTACTGAAGTAGGCTTTTTTTCAATACCGGAATGGCGCTATCGTCTAGGGGTTAGGACGTAAGATTCTCATTCTTAAAACAGGGGTTCGATTCCCCTTAGCGCTACAAAAAAGACCAGTCTCCGGACCGGTCTTTCGTTTTAAATAAAATTCCCTGAATGCGGAAGATGAGTGTGGGTTTATACAGATACAGGTATACGAATAATCCTGAAAATCAGATTGTAAAAAATAAAACAAAATTCTTATTAAAAAACATCTCAAAAGATTGTGTTTTTTAACAAGAACTGTTACCTTTGCATCCGAATTTAAACGGGGCGTAGCGCAGTCCGGTAGCGCATCTGCTTTGGGAGCAGAGGGTCGCAGGTTCGAATCCTGTCACCCCGACACTTGGAAAATAGGCAGTTACATGAAAATGTAGCTGCTTTTTGTATTATTTACTGTAAAATAGTACATAAATGCTTCCGGGGTAGTCCATAGAGTTATTTTGTGATTCGCTAAAAATCTGTATTTTTGTTGCGAACGATTTTGGGAAATGTATGGCAAACGATCAATTGGACCGAAAACAATTTGACAAACTGTTTCAGCTTTATTATAAAGATTTGAGCGGTTTTGTATATAGTATGGTCAATGATAGGGAGGTGACCCGGGATCTGGTGCACGATTTGTTCTTTAGCCTGTGGAAGTTCCGGATGACTTTGGATCCTGGGCGTTCTATAAAATCTTATCTTTTTACAATGGCCCGGAATCATGCTTTTAATTATCTGAAGCATCAGCGTGTCGTGGCTATTAATACCTGGAATGTGGCGGAGGAATATCGTAACCTGGATGAAGGGGAGGAAGATCTGGAACTGCGTTTGGAACTGCGTTTGGAACGGGTGAAGCGGAGAATGGCGGAGCTACCTGACAGGCAACGGGAAGTGGTGATCAAATGTTGTGTGGAAGGAAAGATGTACCGGGAAGTTGCCGGAGAACTGAATATATCCGAAAATACGGTCAAAACACATTTGGTCAGAGCGATGAAATTTCTGCGGGAGGGGTTACGGGAAGATTTTATTTTGTTTTTTTACTACACTGCTAAAAGTTAATAATCAGTTTGTTGATTATTTTATCTTTTTATTTTGAAAAAAAAGTCATTTTTTGTGTCATCTGTTTCTGGAGGAGGTTGTATTATATACAAACAAATCAGAAAAAAGATGAAATTTTAAATATGGCTATATGAAATATACCCCTGAAGAATATGAATTTGCTTTACGTTTGATCCATCATCGGGAAGAGTTGACCGACAGGGAAGCAGAGGAGTGGATGGGTGAGCAGGGACATCCGGAATTATTGTTGGAACTGGCTTACATCCGGATGGAAGAGCAGAATTTTTGTGTGGACGATGGTCCTGTCGTTCGGGCACAACTGCATCGGGAACTGTTTCCGTCGCGTCGGCTCAGGCTTTGGACGATGAGTATTGCTGCTTCTCTGGTGCTGGCTTTGGGAGGATGGTTGTGGCTGAGGAGTGTGGAAAGCCATGGACCTGTTTCTCAATTGGTACAAAATCCGATTATCCCGGGAAATCCGAAAGCTCTGTTGATACTTTCCGATGGAAAGACTGTGGACCTGAATCATGAAGTTCGTGAGATTACCGGACAAATTGAAGGGATCATTCGGAATGATTCGGTGGAGGGCCTGAAATATCGGGCTATGGAAAATTCCACCCGTTTGCAAAAGGAGGAGTATAATGTTTTGCAGGTGCCGGTGGGAGGTTTTTATAAGCTGGAATTATCGGATGGCAGCCGGGTGTGGCTGAATGCCGGTTCGGAGTTGCGGTTCCCGGTCTCCTTCGGAGAGGATGAGCGGAATGTATATCTGAAGGGGGAAGGATACTTTGAGGTTGCCAAAGATGAGACGAGGCGCTTTAATGTACATTTGAATCAGGCTATGGTCACTGTTTTAGGAACTTCTTTCAATATCAATGCTTATCCGGATGAAAAAAAAATATCCACTACGCTGGTAAATGGGGCAGTGCGGTTTCACGCCGGGCAGAACGGTCAGGATGTGGTGCTGGAGCCTGGCCGTCAGTGTGTCATGGATGTAACAACCGGACAGACC
>CAJMQA010000419.1 GCA_905215395.1 uncultured bacterium
GCTCCATTAGAAAGATATCTAAACTGGCGACTGGTTTACCCACATTGGATATATAATTCATATCCGGATAAAAATAAGAAAGATGCGGAATTTGCCTTCTCTGCTATTATTGATATTGATTATATGATCAAAATTAGTGAAATAATCCGTGATGAGCAAACAGCAAATGAATGGAGAACCAAACAGAAAGATTTTTATAATCAGTGCTTACCCTGGTTCTGGCGTACACCAACAACTTTTCCTTCACAGTATTATGATCTTTCCACACAAGGCAGATCTGAAGGGCATCCATATTGGGTAACATCCGGTCTGCACATGAATTTGCTTTCAGGAGATTATCTCGAAAGTTTATATTCACTTTTTTCTTTCAATTTCAATCCGAAAAAGAATTTTGGAGGTTCGGGTATGGGATTTCCAAAATATCCAGATGTTAGCTATACATTATATGGATTACTTGAACATCAAAAAACAAAAAAAGCTGAGAATGTAATCGATGCTTGTATCCGGGATATCTGCCGCTCCGGAGGATGGTTCTCCGAACAGTATGAAACAACTGATACACCTTATCCGACAGGAGTACGCCCCTCTCTATTCGGTGCCAGTATGATAATTGACTTCGTAATGATCAAAAATGGTTTTCGATACGATATGGGAGTACCTTATATCCAGAATCTATTCCGAAAAGCAGCTACAATCAGTGGTATCCGTTATGGAAACGACGTACTTAATATAGAATGTGATACAGAAGGAAATTATTCCATCAGTGGAAGCTATATAAATACTCCCCGGATCATCCGGACAAATTATGGAGAATCAGTTCCCGTCTACAAAGACGGGAACCCAAGTCAGATAAAAGTAAACAATGTGAATGATGAAATAATGAAAATATCCAACAATTACACATCCAGTCCGTTTGTTAGCATATATGTTCCACTAAATCAAATCTACTCGCTTTACCTATATGATTTGAAAGGCAGTTTGCAAGCAATTCTCGCCAATCAAAAAGTATCTACAGAAAGCGAAAAAAAATACTATTTAAACAATTATCACCCACAACCTTACTTAATCTGCCTGCACCTTCCTGGAGAATTATATTCTAATAAAGTAATCGTTTCTCATTAAATTAGCCACCTAAAAATACCGAGACATCATGAACAAGCCAGCCCTTCTTTATATAGCCTCTTATCTTTTTACAATACTATTATCCGGTTGTTCTTCTGAAAATACTAAGACTCCGGTAGATTATGTAAACCCATACATGGGTAATATCAGTCATCTGTTAGTACCAACCTATCCGACCGTACATCTGCCCAATAGTATGCTAAGAGTATATCCTGAAAGAGCCAATTATACCTCCGAATTGATTAAAGGTCTGCCTATTGCCGTTACAAGTCATAGAGGAAGTTCCGTGTTCAACCTCAATCCATTTCAGGGGAATGAATCCGATGCCTGTTCTGAAGTCTATTACTCATACGACCAAGAAAAAATAACTCCTTACCGTTACACCGTTTTTCTTGATAAAAATAAAATCAACGTTGACTATGCACCCTCACACCGGTCAGCCATTTACACCATACAATTTGAAGAAAACCGGAAAGAAGCTAATTTTATTTTATTGAATGTAGGCAACGGAAAGCTAACATTCAATGAAGAAGGTCATATAGAAGGGTATCAGATAATTGATAATAGCCAAACCAAAATATACCTATATTTAGAGACAGAACAAAAGCCTCACTCTACCGGGTTCCTATCCGGCACATCCGTCTATTATGGAGCAAGCAGTATCAACGGTGAAAATAAATCTGCTGTTCTGAAATATAATAAAGAAACACAAACCATAAATATCAGATATGGAATTTCTTTTATTAGCAGTGAACAAGCTAAAAGCAATCTAAGAAAAGAAATCAGAACCTTTGATGTTAATCAGGTAGCCGAAAAAGGAAAGGATATCTGGAATAAGGCTTTAAGTAGTATCTCTATAAAGGGAGGAAATGAAAACGATAAAATAGTTTTCTATACCTCCCTATACAGAGTATACGAGCGAATGATCAATATCTCGGAAGAAGGAAAATATTACAGTGCATTCGACCATCAAATACATAACGATGAAGGAATTCCTTTCTATACGGACGATTGGATCTGGGATACTTATCGGGCTGCCCACCCATTACGTATTCTGATAGATCCGGAAGCAGAACAGGCAATGATTCACTCTTATCTTCGTATGGCCGAACAATCCGCAGAATTCTGGTTACCTACATTTCCGGAGATCACAGGTGATAGCCACCGGATGAATGGAAATCATGGAGTAATCGTTCTTTGGGATTCATACATTAAAGGACTTAC
>CAJMQA010000420.1 GCA_905215395.1 uncultured bacterium
CTGTAAAGGAAATTATAGGTTTAATATAAAACCTCAAAGAGGTTGTCCACAGGTTGTTTTACCTAGCGGGCATCCTCTTTTCAATCTTTCTGGTAATCTTCAAAACTACCATCTTCAAAAAAAAGTATAATCCGTTTCAATTTTTTAGTAACCGGAATACCGGCAGCTATGTGCGGAATTACTGTTTCTGTGTCAGAAATAGATTGCACAGGGGGGATTTGTGCTGCTGTTGGCGGGATTGTTTCTTTTTTCTCTTCGCGTTCAAACAATTGGGACTGCACAGGCGGAGTCTCAGTTTTTTTTGTCGGAGACATAAAGATCTCACCTTTGCCGGAGATCAGCCAATTCAGATTAACATCAGGAAAAGCCTGTGCTATTTTATCCAAGACATCAAAACCAGGTTTACTCCGGCCGTTTAAAATGTGAGACATAGCCGAAGCATTCACTTTGATGATGGCTGCAAACCGGGTTGCTGTCAATTGTTTTTCCTCTAAAAGTCGTTTAAAACGTTCTTGCATGTTGTAAAATATATTATTACAAATGTAATTCAAATCGAGAAAAAATCAAAATTACAGTTGTAAATACGTATATATTACAGTTGTAATATAATTTTTATTCAAAAGAAGTATATTAGGTAATTATTTGATTTTTAGAACATTAAATATTATTCTTTCTTGTATTGAGATATAATAGATTGATTATTAGTATAATAACATGTATGTCCGGATGTTTTTTTCTTTATAATACGTAGAATAAAAACATCATATAATCATATATAAATGTATGATAATTAAACAATTAATCACAGATAAAATCTCTAAACTTCTTGTTTTATCACTAAAATGACTTTTACTTGATCCAAATGCTTAAAGTAATACTTATTAAAACAAGTATAAATATATGATTTAAAATACAATACCATGAAAATAATCTCGGATTTAAAATCAGGTCAAAAAATATTAGTTACATACGTAATTTACCACTTAATCAGGTTCATTTTGTTACAATTGTAACAAAACACACTCTCCTATTTTGTCTTTATTGTTATATTACAAATGTAAATTCCCTCTGTTTTGTAAGATTATTTTATTCTATTATATTTGATGAAATTTAAAATCTGGAGTATATGACTACAAACGAAAAACTTTCGGCTTTAAGAAGAATTATGGAGCGTGAAGGACTCGATGCTTATATCGTATCCGGTACAGATCCTCATAACAGCGAATATTTGCCTGCTGCCTGGAAACAAAGAGAATGGATTTCCGGATTTACCGGTTCTTTTGGAACAGTTGTGGTTTTAAAAGAAGAAGCTGGCCTTTGGACGGATACCCGTTATTTTGTTCAGGCAGAAAAGCAATTACAGGGAAGCGGGATAAAAATGCACAAGCTGAGAGTCCCTGAAGCAGTCGATTATCCGGATTGGCTAGCAATGCATTTGTCTGAAGGAAGTCGTGTCGGGGTGGATAGTTTCTGTATCTCTGTCTGTGACATGAAAAATATGGCTGGTAAACTGAAAATTAAGGGAATTGATTTAATAGAAAAAACCGATTTATTAGGCGAAATATGGCTGGACAGACCAGCCTTGCCTGAGAATCAGATATCTCTGCTTCCAACCCGGACTGCCGGACAATCTGCCGCTTCTAAAATAGAAATGATCCGGACAAAACTGTCAGCTGCAAAAGCAGACTATTTTTTATTCAGCTGCCTTGATGAAATAGCCTGGCTGTACAACATCAGATGTAACGATATTGAATACAATCCTGTTGCCATCAGTTATGCCATAGTAGGTAAAGAAAAGGCCTGGTTGTTTATAAAACGTAATAAAGTATCCGGGGAAACTATTTCTCGGTTGCAGCAGGAAGGTGTAGAAATTCAGGATTATCACCACTTATTACTTTTTCTGGACGGATTGGATAAATCATCCATTTTCTGTCTGGATGCAGCCACCTTGAATTATGCAGTCTATAATAAAGTGGCTGGGAAATTTACAATCAAAGAAGAAGTTTCTCCGGTTATATTGGCTAAATCAATAAAAAATCCGGCAGAAATCGAAGGATTTCGTCAAGCTTGTCTTAAAGACAGTATAGCCTTGACAAAATTCTTTTATTGGTTAGATTGTAATATTGGAAACCATCTGACAGAAACTGCTGTTTCCGATCGGCTTACTCAATTCAGGGCAGCTAATGAAGGCTATGTTTCCGATAGTTTTCACAACATTTCTGCTTATGGGGAAAATGCAGCTCTTCCCCATTATTCAGCAACTCCGGGCAAAGATGCCGAATTACAGCCACGTGGCTTGTATCTGGTTGACTCCGGCGGACAATATACTCATGGAACAACC
>CAJMQA010000421.1 GCA_905215395.1 uncultured bacterium
ATTTCAATCCGTTCCCCGATAAAAGCAACAATCGTTTCTATATCCTGGGAAGCTGCTATCAGAAATAATTTATCATTTTCCTGCAAACAGGAACGCGAATAAGCCACTTCCAGCCCTTCCTTTTCATGCAATATTCTGGAAATTACAAATTTCCTGCCTATCAGATTAGCCACCTCAGCCACTTCCAGACCAAACAAAGCCGGATTTTTTACCACAATGGAAACATGAGTTGCCTGAGCAGCTTTTTCATCCGTCAGGTTGCGGGCTGCTTCTGTCTCAGTATCAAAATTCACCCTGAAAATATACCGGATCAGCATAATGGCCAGAATAATGCCCACTACCCCCAAAGGATAAGCCACTGCATATCCCAAAGCAATTTCCGTTCCCTCCTGTCCTGTCATATCAAAGTACGCCTGTTGGGCAGCCCCTAAACCAGGCGTATTGGTAACCGCACCGGAAAGGATTCCCGCCATGGTCGTAATAGGCAAATCTGTTATTCCATATATAACACAGGTTGTCGCAACTCCCAGTACAACAATTAATACGGCCAGAAAATTCAGGGTAACCCCACCCTTCTTGAAAGAAGAAAAGAAACCGGGACCTACCTGCAATCCTACAGAATAAACAAACAATATCAAACCAAATTCTTTCAGGAAATGTAAGGCATGCTGATCCATCCTCATTCCAAAATGACTACAGATAATACCGACAAAAAGAATCCACGTAATCCCCAAAGAAACTCCGGCGACCTTAATTTTTCCAAATAAAATACCTGAAAAAATCACAACTGCAATCAATAAAATCGAGTGTCCGATTCCCGATCCGAAAAATAAATTGTAAAGCCATTCCATAGTTAAAAATATCTCCGTTTTTATGAAGCCACAAATATACAAAGATTAACAGTAGTCTAAAGAATTCCTGCCAAATAAAATCCGCAAAGATGCCCGGCTCCAATATGCAACCAAATAGTTCTGCTTACGTTTAACTTTCAACAGAATACACTATGTGAATATTAAATCCGGAGCAATGACAAACGATATACTATACCTGATCTTACGGGCATCCATCTCTGCATCGTTGAGCAACAGAGATGCCTTTATCGACAAAATATCCAAAATTATCGAACACCGGATACACAAAGATCCGGAAGAAGCACGCCGTATCAGCGACAATATTGCCGGAGCTATGGAAGGTCTCAATACAACCCTCTTACTCCGCCAGATGTTCACTCCGCGCAGGGATAAAAAAATGAACCAGACACTGGAACAATTGACTGCTGCCGTAGAAAAACTCAATTCCCTGCTGGAAGAAGCCGAAATATCTCCCAAAACTTCAAATCCCGGACAGAAATGAGATTAACCGACTTATATGTAGGATACCTGAAAATTATCCGGGTATTTCAAATTACAGGCATTCTGATCAAACACAGTTTCCGGGAAATGATCAATCATTCTTTCGTAGGACGGCATATCCGCAAACAACGCATCCGTAAACACAAACCGGTATATACCACCCAAGAGCGGTTACGTCTGGCCATAGAAGACCTGGGTCCTACCTATGTCAAATTCGGCCAGATATTAGCAGACCGTCCAGACATTCTCTCGGAGCGTTTCCGGAAAGAATTGAAAAAACTACAGACCAATGCCCTGCCTTTCGACGATAATCTGGCAATCCGGCTGATCGAAGACGAACTGGGAGCACAAATCAAAGACGTCTTCGAAGAATTCAACCCCCATTGTATCGCCTCTGCCTCCATCGGACAGGTGTATACCGGCAAGCTGAAAGGGGGAAGAGATGTCGTCGTGAAAATCCGGCGTCCGAATATCGACCAGAAGATCAAGCTCGACCTCTATCTGATGCGGTACGTTGCCAAAAAACTGGCCCGTGAATATCCGGAGATGGCAGCTATCAATATCACTGGGGTAGTGGATGAATTCGGAGAAGGCATATTCCGGGAATTGAATTACTACAATGAAGCCACAAATATCCTGCGTTTCCGGGATATTTTCAAAGACAATCCGAATATTTACATCCCGCATGTAAATATGAAATACACCACCCACCGGATGATCATTATGGAAAGGATATTCGGAATGTCACCTGACGATCCGATCCAGCTCCGGGCAGCAGGCCTCGATCCGGTTCAGATAGCCTTGAACGGGGCGGAAGCCCTGCTGATCATGATTTTCAAAGAAGGCTTCTTCCATGCTGATCCACATGCCGGCAATCTGTTCATCTTACCGGGCAACCGTATCGCTTTTATCGACTTCGGTATGGTGGGAGCAT
>CAJMQA010000422.1 GCA_905215395.1 uncultured bacterium
TACGACAGAAAAAGAGCAGATAGTATCTATAGGCGATGTTAAAATGACTAATTTTGTGATGTATAAGAGTTTTTAAGTTTGTGAGTTTGTAAGTTTGTGGGTTTGTGAGTTTATAAGTCACAATATGAGAGTATACAACTAAAAAACTCATAAACTAAAGAACTAAAAAACTTATTTTTTATAGTTTTGTGTCCTGATAATCCAATAAAGACTTTAAATGTCAAAATTAAAATACCTGCCTCTTCTCTTTGTCTGCCTGCTGGTCTCATCCGGTTTGCATGCCCAATTCATGAACTATGGTTCAGACCCTGCCCGGTTCAAATGGAATATAGTCCGGCTGCCTCATTACAACCTGGTTTATCCACAAGGAACAGACTCCATGGCCTACCGCTATGCCCTCTACCTGGAAAATGCTTATCCGCACATACAAAAAACAATCGGAAAACCCATAAAGGCTAAGTTTCCCGTTATCCTGCACCCTGCCAATATGATATCCAACGGCATGGTATCGTGGGCTCCCCGCCGTATGGAGCTCATCACTACTCCATCTTCTGATTTAGGTATTCAAAGGTGGGATAAACATCTGGTATTACACGAATCCCGGCACGTATTCCAGACAGGAAAAGTAATGCGTGGCATTTTCAAGCCATTCTATTATCTGATAGGCGAACAGGCTGCGGGAGTTGCTGCATTCTTCCTGCCCGTGTGGTTTCTCGAAGGTGATGCCGTAGGTACAGAAACAGCCATGTCCAACGGAGGCAGAGGACGATTGCCCGAATTCAATATGGCTTACCGGGCACAAATGCTGGGAGGAGACAAATTCTACTCTTTTGATAAATGGCTGTTAGGTTCATACAAAAACTATACCGGTACATATTATGCATTGGGATATGATATGACTTCCTATGCCCGTCAGCGTTATGGAAGTGATATTTGGGATAAAAGCACCACCCGGTATACCGGTAATATACTTTTTGAAGGCTCATTCAAACACTATACGGGAAGTAGTTTTAAACGACTCTATCACGACACATTCGACTTTTTGAGGGAGGGATGGGAAAAACAGGATACGGCTGTCATTGTTCCGGCATATCTATCGCCCGACAATAAAACCTACACATCCTACAGGTATCCTTTGGCTATCAATGACTCTGTTGTGATAGCTGTCAAATCGGGACTGAAAGATATTAATTCTTTAGTAGCCATCAGCAATGGAAAAGAAAAACGGTTGAGCTATATAGGCAGTATCAACAGCCTGTTAGATTTCCACAACAATCGTATCTACTGGACAGAAATAGTTCCGGGTATCCGCTGGACCCATGAAAACTATTCCGTACTGAAATACTACGATCTGGATAAAGACCGGATAAAAACGGTTGCTCCCCGCCAACGTTACCTCGCCCCTTCTATTGACAAAAACGGACAGATAGCCGCAGTTTCGCGAAGCACAATTGCCGGAAAGAATCAGCTTGTATTAGTCAATCTGGAAAATGGAAAAGAACTCCGGTCTTTTGACGTTCCGGAGAATGCATTCATCAAAGAACTGACTTTCGGAGCGGATGACAAGATTACTGCAATAGCCGTTACAGATACAGGAATCACTCTGTTTCAATTTGATCCTTCCTCCGGTATGTGGAAAGAACTACTACAAACCACCTCTGTCAATATCACTTCACCAATCTGGAAGGACGGAAAAATCTATTTTGAATCGGGCGCCAACGGCACCAACAATATATATTGCTTTAACCCGGCAGATAATCAGGTATATCGCCTGACTAATGCACGATTCGGGGCATTCGATCCCTCATTTTCCAGATCGGACCATCGCTTATTCTTTGCCGACTATCAGGCAAATGGATACCGGATTGCTTCATTACCTGCAGACAGCCTGTTGTTTGAAAGGACCGATTTCGGGAAACCCGTCTCTATGCCTTTCACAGAGACATTGGCTGCACAAGAACAATTCAACCTTGACTCTGCGCGTCTGGAGGCAGTCGATTTCCAACCGGAGCGTTATCGGAAAGGAGTACATACATTCAAAATCCACAGCTGGGCCCCATTCTATTATGATGTGGCAGAAGCTATGAATACCAGTGCCTCGGATCTCAGCACAATTGTTAAGCCCGGGGCTACAATCATGTCTCAGAATACGCTGAATACTGCCATCATGCAGGCAGGCTGGTATTATCACCAAGGGTATCATCACGGAAAATTATCTTTTACCTATCAAGGATGGTTCCCGGTCATCGACCTTGCTGCCGATTATGGCGACA
>CAJMQA010000423.1 GCA_905215395.1 uncultured bacterium
GGTTCATCAATCCGGCTCTGGGTTGTCGCATGAAAATCAACCACAAGACTACGAGTCAGATTAAATTTAAAGGCATAATCCCGGCTCCAGGTAAAATCTTTATCATAGGTCGGGGTAATCAGCAAGTCCGGATTATCCAGATTCCTGGATTTCACCTCCCGGTAATTCCGGGTAATATCCGAAGTGACAGAAAGCATTGAAGGCATATAATAAAAATTGAAGTCCTTCAACCATTTCAGATATTTTGAATTCAGGGACTTGGAATCTTTAAAAGGCTCGACAATAGGAGGCATTCCGTTGTATATATAACTGATCAATCCCCTGTAATTCTTTTCCAGGTCCCTTTCCAGATTCACATTCCGGGCAAATGATTTATTATACGAAAAAGTCAGGCTCAGATTCGACCAATCAAAAAAATGAGACTTTCCATCTTTACTTTCCACTCCTACATTGGTAAAATTAAGACTTTTCCGCATCATATAATCCTCTGCATTGCGTTTTATAGAATCCCGCAGATGTTTGTTTGCTGCATTATTCAGCGCTATGTCCAGAGGAATATCTGAATCCAATGGGTCGTATTCAGGTAAAGTGGATTGCCGGGAATAGGCGTAATACATAGGAATCCGTAACCTCCATTTTTCCGGGAAAAACTTCCCAAACTCAACACTCGTAGAAAAATCCAAGGAGCGGAAATCCTCCCGGTCAATCTCTGAAGCGTGCTGTTCTATACTTCCGAATCCCGGAGTCATACGACTGCCTGCAAAACTAATTGTAGCCACATCAGCCAATTTAGCCGTTATCCGGGCATTGGCAGCCCAGCCACCTTTATTATCAAAATCAGACAAACGCAATTCATTGACCCACACTTCTCCCGAACGCTCTCCCTTAACATGGTTCTCTGCAGGATTTCGGATTCCGATGACAATATTCCGGACATTACCCAGAGTAGGCTTACCTTTCACCTTAATCTTATGTTGCAACTTAACGGGCTCCGCCTTACTATCCAACTCTCCCACCAACATTTCATACACCTGGGAGTAATTAATCTCCCCCCCGCCTTGTCTATCAGCATTCCGTCTTTGTTTCAACGTCTGGAACCAACGTAAAGGAACTTCCAGACGATTCCTTTCCGGCCACACCGCTTCCCGTCCGATATCTTCCGAACCATAATATCCAGGAAGCGTTAATTTCAAAGGGATTTCATATTCGTAATAATTATTGACATTATCAGTCCCCAAACGCAGGAAAAGGGTCAACTCATCATCCTGTAAAGCAGAACCTTTCAAAGCTTCGGCATGTACATCCATCTTCAGTGTCTTATAACGCAACAGATCTTTCCCAAAAAGCTTGTATACAGCCCTGGCTTCCCCCTCCTGCAAATCTGTTACTTTCAACGACATGGCTTGTTCATTCAATTCTCTTAATTGAGGATTTGTCGCATCAACTACCCGCTGAATTCCCGGAGGCATAACATAATTCACCGGAGTCCGGCTTGCATTTTCTTCCAGATTGACAACTGATACATCAAACACAGTCTTATCGGAAAGGGTCAGCTCATTATCAATAGCCCCTTCATATTTTCTCCAATTGTCGCGGACCAGATCTAGACTGGCCATCCTCAGCACAATGCTATCCTGAAATCCACGCATTATCATGCGCATAAAACGGATCGACTTAAAATCGCTGATTCCTCCATGAGGATCCGGCATATGGGCTGATAAAGGAATTTTTATCTGATACCATTTAATCTCTTCTGTATTCCCATTGGGCAACTCAACAGTAGCTGTAGTAATATTGCTAATAAAATTCTCCCCCACCTTCATTTTTTCAGGCCGTAACTCCAAATGGTACCTGAAAAAAGCTTCTGTCTCATTCAGGGTATTGTCACCGTTTATATCTTCCACATCCGGAAGAGTTGTAGCTGCCGTCGGATAAGATTCAGGCGACATATCGGCAGTCGGAGAGTTTCCCTCCGTCCCGTTATACCTTTTATAACGTTCCAACACAGGGGTTTCCATAGCATCGAAATCAGACCCCCTGAAATAATGATAATTATCACCGGCCGGATCACTCCAGGCATCCTGATAAACTTTGGAATTTTCCCCATACAAAGCCTTCAGGGAATTCAGATACTGGGCATAAAATATTCTTTCCTGTTCATCACTCATTCCATCCAAACCGACATCCTGGAAACGACGGGCCTGACTATTATTATCAAAACCATTGGTAATGGATTGCACACT
>CAJMQA010000424.1 GCA_905215395.1 uncultured bacterium
TATACAGCCAGCCTCCTATCGCCTAGGGGGCTATGGTTGTTTATATATTGACAAAATTTACCCTTGGGATGCTGAGGGTACATCTGATTTAAATTTAATACTATGCAGATGAATAGGCCAAGAGCTATAATTACCGGAGTGGGGGCATATTATCCCGAATATATTCTGAATAACGAAGAATTAAGCCGAATGGTGGATACTTCTGATGAATGGATAATGACCAGAGTTGGGATAAAGGAAAGACGTATATTGAAAGATCCAACTAAGGGTAGTGCCTGGCTTGGAGCGAGAGCGATTGAAGATCTTTTCAGAAAGACCGGAACCAAACCGGAAGAAATAGACTTGTTAATTTGTGCAACAGTAACTCCGGATATGCATTTCCCTGCGAATGCTCAGGTTATTGCAGATATGGTCGGGGTGAAAAATGCATTTGGATTTGATTTGAATGCAGGATGTTCCGGTTTCCTTTTCGGATTGGTAACAGCGACACAGTTTGTAGAAAGTGGCAGATACAAGAAAGTGGTTTTTGTAGGTTGTGAAAAGATGTCTGTCATTACAGATTATACCGACCGTAAAACTTGTCCTTTGTTTGGAGATGCCGCTGCTGCAGTGCTTTTGGAGCCGACAGAAGAAGAATTAGGGGTGATGGATCATATTTTGAGGTCTGACGGTATGGGGCGCGACCATTTGTATATGAAAGCCGGCGGTTCCTTGAATCCTCCTTCTCTGGAAACCGTGACAAACCGTGAACATTATATTTTCCAGGATGGACAGTTTGTATTCAAGCATGCAGTGACGAAGATGGCAGATACGGCTGTAGAGATTATGGGGAAAAATAATCTGACTTCAAAAGATATTTCCTGGCTGGTTCCGCATCAGGCTAATTTGCGGATCATTGCTGCTACGGGTGACCGTATGGGACTTGATCCTTCTAAGGTGATGATCAACATTCAGAAATATGGAAATACGACCTCTGCAACTATTCCTTTGTGTCTCTACGAATGGGAGAATCAGCTTCATAAAGGAGATAATCTGATTCTGGCTGCTTTTGGAGCCGGATTTACCTGGGGTGCGGTCTGGTTGAAGTGGGCGTATGATCCTAAAAAGTAAAAGATATTTAATGTGTTAAAAAAGCCGCTTATGCGGCTTTTTTATTTCAATTACTTGTTATATCTTCGGTCAGTAATTAGTAGATATGAATCAGGATCGTTTTGATATCGATATTATAGGGGGGCAATTACTGGCAGATTGCAGGATTGACGGGAATTTGAAGTCGGGCAGAGATATTTGTCTGGAAGGGGTCATTTCAGGAAATGTACAATGCTCAAAGCGGGTTGTTATCAATCGGGGAGGAGTAATCGACGGTGATCTTGAATGTGAGGAGTTGTTTTTAAATGGAAAAGTGACGGGTGATGTGTGTGTGGTCCGGAAGACTGTGATGGGAGTAAATGCCATTATTGAAGGTGGTTTGATAACAGACAGCCTCGAGATAACGCCCGGTGCTAAAATCATGGGCGGACTGAAATTAAAAAAAGCATAGAAATAAACAAAGTTTATCATTATGAGCAAGGAAAATCCGGGTAATGCCGTGAACCTATTGTGCGAAGGTACGATAATCGTTGGAGATATTAAGACCAAGAACGACATCAGGATTGACGGAGTTATAAAAGGGAAGATTGTGACTTCCGGAAGATTGGTTGTAGGAAATACAGCTAAAGTTGAAGGAAATATTGATTGTGTTAATATTGATGTTCAAGGATTTATTATGGGAGATATACAGGCTTCCGGTGCTGTTTCACTGAAGTCGCCTGCCAAGGTGATCGGAAATATTTCTGCTTCTGTTATTTCAATAGAACCAGGGGTCATCTTCAATGGGAACTGTCATATGAAAAAAGAAATTCAGGAGGTTGTAAAAGAATAATTTTACATGAAGGTATTGATATTGATTCCGGCACGATATGCCTCTACCAGGTTTCCTGGGAAACCTCTGGCAGAGATTGGCGGGAAGCCGATGGTCCAGCATGTACTGGAGAAGGCCAGGTGTGTGGCTGAGGATGTTTTTGTAGCAACCGATGACCTGAGGATATCCGACCGGGTGAGAGAGGTGGGAGGACAGGCTATTCTGACTTCCGCTGATCATAAAAGTGGTACAGACCGTTGTTATGAAGCTTATCTGAATGTTATCCGGCAAACCGGAAAAGAATTTGAGGTAGTAGTAAATATC
>CAJMQA010000425.1 GCA_905215395.1 uncultured bacterium
GGAGAAGTACATTTCAATAGCTCATTACTGGATGACAAAGTACTTTATAAATCGGACGGAATGCCCACTTACCACCTGGCCAACATTGTTGACGACCATTTGATGAAAATTAGTCACGTCATCCGGGGAGAAGAATGGTTACCTTCGCTGCCTTTGCATGTATTACTTTATAAAGCTTTCGGCTGGGAAGAGACAATGCCCGAATTTGCACATTTACCCTTGATTCTGAAACCTGTCGGTAATGGAAAATTGAGTAAACGGGATGGAAACAAAATGGGCTTTCCGGTATTTCCAATGGAATTTATTGATCCCGCAACCGGAGAAAAATGGCATGGTTATAAGGAAGATGGCTATTTCCCGGAAGCTTTTATCAATATGCTGGCTCTATTGGGATGGAATCCCGGAACAGATCAGGAAATATTCAGCCTTCAGGAACTCTGTGAGCTTTTTACCCTGGAAAGAGTTAAAAAATCCGGGGCAAAATTTGACCCTGAAAAAACAAAATGGTTCAACCACAAATATCTGGTAGCTAAATCAGATACGGAAATCGCCGGATTACTGGAAAAAGAACTGGCACTACACCAATTGAGCTGCGAAAGAAACAAACTGGAGCACATCAGTGGCCTGATGAAAGAACGTGCCAATTTTATTTCAGACCTGTTCAACGACTGTTTATTTTTCTTCGTAGCCCCGACAGAATTCAACGAAAAAGACAGTAAAAAATACTGGAAAGAAGATTCTCCGGCCCTGATGCAGGAATTACTGGAAATTTTGAAAAAAATAGACGACTACTCTTTTGCCAACACCGAGAAAATCATTTCTGCCTGGATCAACGAAAAGCAACTAGGCTTCGGCAAAGTTATGAATCCCTTCCGGGTTGCGATCATTGGTGCAGCTAAAGGTCCTCATATGTTCGATGTGATAGAAATACTCGGAAAAGAAGAGACCATACGCCGGATGGAAAAAGCACTTGCAACCCTATAATACAAAAGTGTTGAGTATCCCTTTATACAATAAAAATGATACCGGAAAATTTCTGGTATCATTTTTTTATACGCCTGTAACAAACAGACCTTGCTGTCCGTCATAACAGAAATTAACGGACAAAACCATGAAAAATATTTTCTTTATCCTTATTTTCAGCCTTGCTGTCACTTTATCACAAGCTCAGTCTGCCATCTCCACATACCGGATATTCGGAAAAATAAAGACAGTAGATAATCAAGAACTCAAAGGTTATCTCCAATGGGGTAACAACAACTATTGGATTGATTTTTTTGAGGGCCAGAAAACCAGAAATCCCTATTCGTGCTATTTTAAACCGGGAAACGGAGTTGTTTTCCGTTACAACAACCGAACCTACTCTCACCCCCAAATACACAATTTTTGCTGCAGGTTCGGAAATTTGGAACAGATACGCCCAACAGGAGACAGAGAAGCACGGATCCTGTTAAAAAACAAGCAGGAAATTATTTTAAGAAAAGGAAATACCAACGATATAGGTACAAATATACTCATCACAACTGAAAATGAAAAAATTCAGGTAAAATGGGAACACATCAGTGAAATTATCTTTATGCAAGCCGATATAAAAGATAATTTTCCACTGAATCCGGTATATGGCTCAGTTAAAAGTTCCCAAGGCATCTACAAAGGCCTTATCACATGGAATTGTAACCAAAAACGAAGCCCGGAAAAACATGACAATATAAACACTTTTCTAAACAAGATAGCAAAAGTTATACGAACACCGAAATCCTTTGAACTTCTTGCACAGGAACACTGGTCTTCCTCCCCGTTTTATATCAATTCGAATATATTGGAACCATTGGGAAGCATCCTGATAAATATGCCCAATACAGGCCGTGTCATTGTTCCACCTGCTCAATTCAAAGAACTGACTATCATTCCGGCGTCCGAATTAAAATTACTCACTTACGAAGACTTTTCCCAAGCCGGACTCTTGAAAGGGAAAGTGATTACGCAAAATAACCAAAGCATATCAGGAGCCTTGGCCTATGACCTGGATGAAAGCTGGAATTTCGAGATTCTGGATGGCAAAAATGATAACATTACTTATTGCATACCGTTTCAATACATACAATCCATTGAGCCCAAAAACTACAAATATTCATTCATTACCTTAAAAAATGGCAGCAAACTTAGTTTAGGGGAAAGCTGTGATGTAAATC
>CAJMQA010000426.1 GCA_905215395.1 uncultured bacterium
GAGATCGATTGGGGATTTGCCGGAGATATAGATGAAGTCAATGCTGAGGTGTTGGCCGGAATGCTGGGAAAAAAAATTATGCCTGTCCTTTCTCCGATAACCTTCGATAAATATGGACAATTACTGAATACAAATGCCGACAGTGTGGCTGCTGCCGTAGCAATTGCTTTGAGCCGGATGTGTGAAGTGGAATTGATCTATTGTCTGGATAAGCCAGGAGTACTGATGGATGTGAATGATGAAGGTTCGGTTATTCCTGTCCTTTGTGAGGAAAAATATCGCTACTACCTCGGACAGGAATTGATTTATTCGGGTATGATTCCAAAACTGGAGAATGCCTTTAAGACGATAGGGGCTGGAGTAAAACGGGTTCGGCTGACGAATCCGGAGAACCTGGAAAAAGGGACAGTAGTAAGAATGAAAGATGAAAAATGAGAAGTAGAGAATACATAGAGCTTTTAAAGAAGATGATTGCAATCCCTTCATTTAGCGGAGAGGAAGCCGGGGTGGCTGATTTGATGGTTGCAGTTTTGGCCGGATATGGTTATAGGACAGAACGGAAAGGGAATAATGTATGGGCAAAATCAAAGGATTTCGATCCGGTAAAACCCACAGTTTTACTGGATGCACATATCGATACCGTTAAGCCGAACGGAAATTGGGAGACCGATCCTTTCACTCCGGTAATAAAAGAAGGTAAATTATTTGGACTGGGCAGCAACGATACGGGAGGAAGTGTTGTGTCCATGCTGGCTGCTTTTTTGCAGTTATCCTCTGAATGGCAACCCTATAATCTGGTTTGGCTGGCTTCTGCCGAAGAGGAGAATACCGGAAAGGGAGGAATACAAAGTATCGTTCCGGAATTGGGGGAAGTTGATCTGGCACTGATCGGGGAACCGACCGGAATGCAGGCGGCCGTGGCTGAAAAGGGATTGATGGTGATCGATTGTATTGCCCGTGGTAAATCCGGACATGCTGCAAGGGATGAGGGGGTGAACGCAATTTATGAGGCTTTGGCGGATATGGAATGGTTCAGAACGTATCAGTTTGAGAAAGAGTCGGATTTACTGGGAAAGGTGAAGATGACTGTGACAGGAGTTCAGGCCGGCAGCTTGCACAATGTGGTACCTGCAGAATGCCGGTTTATGGTTGATATACGGGTGAATGAACATTATTCCAATGCGGAAATCTATGAATGGATTTGCCGGCAGGTCAGGAGCGAAGTGCATCCGCGCTCCCTTTCGCTCAACTCTTCGGCGATCTCGGCGAATCATCCCTTTGTGGAACGTTGCCGGGGATTGGGATTGTCCGCCTATGGTTCTCCGACCACTTCCAATCAGGCAGTTATTCCTTATACTTCTTTGAAAATCGGACCGGGAGACAGTGCCCGGAGCCATACTGCAAACGAATACATCCGTCTGGAGGAAATAGAGGAGGGGATTCATTTGTTTATTGCATTGCTGGATAAATTTAATTTTGACAAACAGGAAAAATATGAAACTTTGGGATAAGGGATATAATATCGATCGTTTCACCGAGGAGTTTACTATCGGGAAAGACAAAGAACTGGATATTATGCTGGCGAAGGCTGATGTACTGGGAAATATGGCACATCTGAAGATGCTGCACCGGATCGGGTTGATGAATGAGGAAGAACTGAAGGTTTTGTCCGAAGGGCTCAAAGAGATCTGGCATGATATTGAAAGAGGACAGTTTTGCCTGGAGGAGGGCATTGAAGATGTCCACTCGGAGATCGAATATCTCCTGACGCAAAAATGCGGGGATGCCGGAAAAAAAATTCATACCGGACGTTCCCGTAACGATCAGGTGTTGACGGATCTGAAACTGTTTACCCGTTCTGCCCTGATAGAAATACTGCAGCATACAGAAACCTTGTTTGAGGTATTGATGGCTCAGGCCAAAGATAAACAGGAGGTATTGATGCCGGGATATACCCATTTGCAAATTGCGATGCCCTCTTCTTTCGGACTGTGGTTTAGTGCTTATGCAGAATCTTTGGCGGACGATCTGTTGATGTTGAAAGCTGCCTATGATCTGGTAAACACCAATCCGTTGGGTTCCGGGGCCGGATACGGATCTTCGGTTCCGCTCAACAGAACCATGACTACCCGTTTGCTGGGTTTTGACGATCTGGCTTATAATGTGGTATATGCCCAGATGCAACGTGG
>CAJMQA010000427.1 GCA_905215395.1 uncultured bacterium
GAATTACAAGATCGACCGGCATCCGGAACGTTGGGCTGCTTTTCAGGATTTTATTTTCCGTCAGCTTTCCGAATTGATGCAGAATTACGGACAGGTGGATATCCTTTGGCTGGATGGTGGATGGGTAGCAGCTCCACGACAGGATATAAAAATAGAACGGATTGCCGGGATGGCCAGAAAAGCTCAACCGGGGCTATTGATGGTGGACAGGACGATTCATGGGAAATACGAAAATTATCAGACCCCTGAAAGAACGATTCCAGAGGGGCAGTTGTCATATCCCTGGGAGAGTTGTATCCCTTTGAGCAAAGATTGGGGGTGGATTCCGGACGCGACCTTTAAATCTGCGCGGACGGTATTGACTTTATTGACTGAGGTGGTAGCCAAAGGTGGAAACTTGCTGCTGGGAATCGGACCTACACCGGAGGGGGTGAT
The DNA here is from genome assembly GCA_905215395.1 of uncultured bacterium. Lineage (GTDB taxonomy): Bacteria > Bacteroidota > Bacteroidia > Bacteroidales > Marinifilaceae > Odoribacter. The sequence goes on from CAJMQA010000427.1 coordinate 436, forward strand.
TCAGCCGGAGGTGATGGCTTGTCTGGATTCTATCGGGGAATGGTTGAGCGTGAATGGAACAGCGGTTTACAATACCCGGACGACATCCTGTTACCGGGATGGTGATACCTGGTTTACGGCTGATAAGGATGGTAAAACGTTGTATGCTATATATACTGGCAGAGCTACCGGATGTATAGAGTGGACTATGAATATTCCTTTAGAGGGTTCAGAGGTTATTGTGTTGGAAACCGGAGAGAAGCTGGAATGGAGGCTGTCGGGGGATAAAGTGCAGGTATTCCTGCCTCGGAAGCTTGTCCGGAAGAATGGAATGCCCGCTTTTTCTTTCCGGATCAAGACATAGGAATTGCAGCGAAGAGACTGGAAAATGTTTTTCTCATATAGAAAAACATTTTAAGGAATGTGGGTTTTTCCCGATAATTGTGTATCATTGTCTGAAGAAGTGATTCAATAAATCAGGTTTAAAATCAATAAAAATTGTATGATGAAAAAAGTACTGTTGATAACGTGTTTGTGGCTTGGGGGCGTGGGAATAGTCTCTGCTCAGGAACGTTTGGTGGAGGTGCTTCGGGATGAATTGCACCGGGAATCAGAGGAGTTAAAGAAAGAGGAATTTCCACCTTATCATATGAATTATAGGGTGATAGACAAGCAGGTTAGCTATGTTGAGGCATCTTTCGGAGCTGAAAAGGGGGATATGTATTACCGGCAACGCCGCTTTGTTCCGCAAATCAGGATCGGAAGCATGGCCTCGGATAATTTTAAGACCCGGCAGATGGGGGCTGCCGGTAATCAGTATGGATTGCCATCTGCTATACTACCGTTGGAAGATGAAGGCGGAGAGGATGCTATCCGTCAGGCTGTATGGAATGAGACGAACAACCGTTTTCGTTTTGCTGTGGAAGTGTTTCAGAATGAACAAGCCCGCCAGAGTGTGAATGTGGAACAGGAGGATAAGGCTCCTTGTTTTTCTGCTGCTCCGGTAGAAAAATATTTTGAGGCTCCTTTGCCTTTGGTACGGCAGAAGTTAGATTTAAAAAAATGGGGGGAACGTATGAAGCGGGTTTCATCGGTATTCAATGATTTTCCTGAATTACTGGATGGTAATGCTTCTGTAACTTATACTGTGGAAAGGCGTTATTTTCTCAATACAGAAGGTACAGAGGTGGTACAGAATCTGACTTATGCCCGTATAATGATTAGCGGACAGGTAAAAGCAGATGACGGGATGCTGTTGCCTTTGAATTTATCCTATTTTGCCTATGATCCGAAGGATCTGCCTTCGGATGACCGGATGATGGCTGAGGCGCGGGAGATGGCAAAGACGTTGCAGGCATTACGGACAGCTCCGATGGTAGATCCTTTTACGGGGCCTGCATTACTCTCTGGTGCTGCCAGCGGAGTATTTTTTCATGAGATATTCGGACACAGGACTGAAGGGCAGCGGATGAAGAGTGAGAGTGATGGCCAAACCTTTAAGAAAATGGTGGGGCAATATGTTCTTCCTGCGGATATGCAGGTTTTCGATGATCCTACTTTACGGAGTTATGCCGGAACTGATCTTAACGGTTACTATAAATATGATGACCAGGGGGTAAAGGCTCAGCGGGTGAATGTTGTGGTTGATGGTAAGCTGAACGATTTCCTGATGACGCGTACCCCTATTGATAATCACCCGGTCAGTAACGGACATGCCCGTGCTGAGGCCGGATTTGATCCCGTGTCCCTGCAGTCGAATTTGCTT
>CAJMQA010000428.1 GCA_905215395.1 uncultured bacterium
GAATGCCCCGTCCCGAAAGAATCGTATTCGCTTTCTGTCATTTTGGGAAAGCCGCTGATTCCTCCGTACAAACGTTTGGTTTTAAAGGCTTCTTTCCGGCCCGTCAGTATTTTGTGAGCATAGGATTGATGACCAACATCCCATACCAGGTTGTCATAAGGAGTATTGAGAATGTAGTGTAATGCGACAGTCAGTTCGACGACCCCCAGACTGGAACCCAGATGACCGGGATTTTCCGAACAATCGTCAATAATTTTCTGCCGGATCTCCTGACATAATTGTATCAGAGAGTCTTCAGGCACTTTTCTCAAATCTTCCGGCGTATTTATGGAATCAAGAATACTCATTAATTTCAATCTACCGATTTTCAAATCTGAGGGTTAATAAACTATAGTTCCGATTTTTTCTCCTTGCATTAGTTTTTTCAGGTTACCCTCTTTATCCATATTGAACACAACAATGGGAAGATGGTTTTCTTTGCACATAGTTGTTGCAGTGAGGTCCATCACTTTCAAACCTTTGTTGTATATTTCGTCATACGTAATCTTATCGAATTTTGTGGCAGTGGGATCCTTTTCAGGGTCTGCTGTATAGATGCCGTCTACACGTGTTCCTTTCAGCATGGCATCTGCTTCAATTTCTATGGCGCGCAGGCTACTTCCGGTGTCAGTTGTGAAATAAGGGTTACCGGTTCCCGCACTGAAAATAGTAACATATCCGTTTTCCAGGTATTCTACGGCCTTTGTTTTGGAATAAAATTCACCAATGGGTTCCATTCGGATAGCCGTTAAAACTTTATTCCTGCAGTTTTCATTATCCAGGGCCGAACTGAGTGCCAGGCTATTGATTACAGTTGCCAGCATGCCCATGCTATCTCCCTTAACCCTGTCGAATCCTTTATTTGTACCACTGAGACCACGGAATATATTTCCTCCTCCTATCACTATTCCAACCTGAATTCCCATTTCTGTAATTTCTTTTATCTGGCGGGCGTAACTTTCGACACGGGTAACGTCAATGCCGTATTTTTGTTCTCCCATTAATGATTCCCCACTGAGTTTTAAAAGTATCCGGTTGTATTTCATCATTTTGTCAGTTATAGTGTAAAACAAAATTATTTTATTTCAGTATAAATTATCTAAAACGAAAAAAAACTGTCATGGTTTTAAAAAAGTAGAACAAAGCTAATTAATTTTGTCTGATTCTTAAATGAACTATTTGAAAATATTTGCCGTTCACTAAAATAATGTCTATGAATAAAACTGCTGATTATTGTCTGACGATAGTTGTTCCCGTTTATAATGAAGAAGGGAATATTCTGAGATTGGAGAAAGAGTTGGGTGAGTTTCTGAAGATTGCCAGAGTTGCTGTGTGTGTACTGTTTGTTAATGATGGATCTAAGGACAAGAGTGGGCCATTACTGAAAGAGATCTGCCAGCGGAACCCTGATTTTTATTATTTGGAACTGGCTAAAAACGGAGGTTTGAGTGCTGCGATGAAAGCTGGAATTGATCATACAGATTCAGAGTTGGTCGGATATATTGATGCTGATTTACAAACAACTCCTGAAGATTTTAATCTATTACTCGAGCACACAAACTCCTATGAAATGGTTATGGGAATCCGGACAGGGCGGAAAGATAGTTTTGTTAAAAATATGTCTTCCAGGATTGCCAATGGTTTCCGTCGCGCTATGACACATGATGGAGTACAAGATACGGGTTGTCCGTTGAAAATACTCCGGACAGAATATGCTAAAAGGATTCCTTTTTTTACAGGGATGCATCGGTTTTTACCAGCTTTAATTCAGCTACAGAATGGAAAAGTCAAACAGGTTCCTGTCCGGCATTTTCCCCGTATAGCCGGAGAATCCAAATATAATTTGCGGAATCGCCTGATCGGACCTTTTAAAGACTGTTTTGCATACCGTTGGATGAAGAAACGTTATATCAATTATGAAATTGCAGAAACTAACATCTGAATCTGTGATGCGAATGGTTTGCTTTATAATATATAAAACTAGTCTAAGCCGGCAACCTGCCGGCTTTTTGTTTTTTACTTTTATACATGATCCAAATGTTCCGGCAATACACAATTAAACCTGTAGATTGCCCTAAAATCAGTACCGGATCTCTCCGGACTACAGCGTAACTGACAATAATAAATG
>CAJMQA010000429.1 GCA_905215395.1 uncultured bacterium
TCTTTGATGACAGCATCTTTCTGATCGGAAGCGACACCTAAAAGTACAAAGTTGTCATCTTTGTATTTCCGTTCAATGCTGATCAGATGGGGATGGCTATTCCTGCAAGGTCCGCACCAGAACGCCCAGAAATCCAGCAATACATATTTCCCCCGGTAATCAGCCAGGCGAATGTCCTCTCCGGTATAAATATTCTTCAGAGCAAACCCGGGCGCCTGAGCTCCTGGCAATAAAGCCGATCTGACCCGAATCAATTCTGCCAGTTTCTTTCCGGATTCCGATTGCTGTACCTCCGTTGAAAAATGGTCGTATTGCTTCTGCAATTCTTCTGCCGTTTTATAAGTCAATCCGGATTGCAGATACAAATACAAAGCATATTCCTGACCGGGATGTGTCTCTATCCATTCTAAAGTACGTTGGGTTATCTTCTCCCTTAAAGCAGTCTGTTGTTTAAAAACATCCATCTTAGCAACCGTATCTTCAGCCAAAACTGCCTCATTCAGAGCATCGTGCAGGCGATTTTAGCGGCCTGTGCCCCCCATATAGAAGCAGCTGTAGCATCTTTCAAAAAGGTAATATTCTCGATATCATTGCTATTTACCATATTTTCAAAATTATCGCTGCTCATCGGGACTCCATCCACTACAAACCAAGGGCTCCGGTTGGAGGAAATGGAAGTCAGCCCGCGGATCAGGAATTTATCCTGTCCATCGGCATAATTCACATTTAATCCAGGGGTCAATCCTTCCATACTTTCCAGTACGCTCCCATTCAATCCCATGCTTTCTTTTATTTCTCCTCCGGATACCACACTGAACGAACCAGCACTTCTTTTTTTGGATAAGGTCTGATAACCGGTAACCACTCGTCTCCCAATTGCAAAGACTCTTCCTCCATTGTTATTTGCAGGTTCTTTTGCTCCCCCAGCATCACCTCCTGCCGTTTCATCCCCAACATAGAAAATGTCAGTACGGTATGTTTATCATCGGGAACCTCCAAAGTAAAATGTCCATCCATATCGGTCGTAATACCGGCTTTGGTTTGGAGGACAATGACGGCGACACCCGGCAGGGGTTCTCCGGAAGCGTCGACTACAGTACCGTTCACTTTCACTTTTCCGGAGTTCCAGAATGATATCCTCCACTTTCGTATCCTTTACCTGCAAATCGATACTCTTTTGCTAGGCAAAAAGGAATCCGGGAAAGAACAGAAAACAGAAGACAAGCAGCAGGCTGCGGGTTTTTACCTGCGCACAATCAAGTTGTCGGTCGTTCGGATCCGGTTCTTTTTTATTTTTCAGCTGGTTTTACAGTTACTATCCGATCTTTCACCTCAAACGTAACATCAGTGGTCATTCGGATCAAATCAAGTATCTCAGTAAAATCTGCATATCTCTCCAAATCACCGGTAAAATGAAGGTTGCGCAAACAATCATTCCGGAACAGGATTTCAACATCATACCAGTTGGACAAACGCTTCATAATATCTTCCAGACGTTCATTTTCAAACAACAAACTACCTTTGTGCCAGGAACAATAGAGATCGACATTGACCTCTTTCACACTCACTATCCCAGTTTTCTCATCCATCCGGACCTGTTGCCCGGGACGCAGGCGATATTCTTTTCCATTGCAGTTTACCCCGACCTGCCCTTCCGCCAAAGTCGTATGGTGTATATTTTCTGCCTTATAAGCACTCACATTAAAGGCTGTTCCATATACCCGAATGTCGGCATCTTTTGTCCTGACAATAAAAGGCCGGGTTTTGTCTTTCGTCACTTCGAAATAAGCTTCCCCTTCTAATTCCACCACTCAGACAATTCTCCTTTCAGCTTCCGGGCAATCAAATTCCATTCTATATAGTGTTCCTGATTCATACTTTTATTTCTGTTCTGACACTATAAGTACACTCATAAATAAAAACGGGGGACAATTTTTTCTAATTTTAATATCTATATACAATCTTACAGTATAACAAAGTTAATTCTAGAATTCTTTTGTCCTATTTTCCGGATAAAGCTGTCGGACCTGTGCGCTTCGTGACGGTCGTGTAAGCTTTTCTATCACTATCGGGGGAACTCGGACTTACAGTCCTCAGACACTCCCCGATGGACGTTC
>CAJMQA010000430.1 GCA_905215395.1 uncultured bacterium
CCGCGGGCCCGGTTGTTGCGGATGATATTGTGGGAAAACCTCACCTCGGGGGTCCATTCCAGATTTTCAATTCCGAATTTGTTCCGGGAATTGATTTCCGGTGGAATGGGGGTGGTAAAGGAAATTCTGAAAAGTTTCGCCCCGTGAGGGGTTGGTTTATCTATGGGGTGAATGGAAGCAATAGCAGTCCTGGAACCGACAAGTTCCATGGTAGAGGATTGGATAAATTGTACGGAATCTCCCGGAAATCCCCAATTGAATCCCCAGGTTTGATTGTGCATATAGGCTACGGTGAGGGTAGTGTCATTGAGGCGTCCTGTGACTTTCAGATAGGTGCCATGTATATTGATTGCATCGTCCATCATTCCTTCATAAAGTCCGTGTATAGAAATAATTTTGCCCTTACAACCGGAAAAATGAGTCGCATCAGCCTGAGTAGTAAAATAACGGGGATCGTTTTCATCTTTCAGACAAACACTGAATTTGTCCAGAGTAATGTTTTCGCTTAATTGGGCCAATAAGCCCATGCCTTCCGCATAATGTACCCTGATGTTTATAAGCCGGGTATTCCTGGAATAGTCGATAAAAATGCCCGGAGTGGGGCGATCGTAGGTCCGGGCTGCAATAATTGTTCCGGGAATGAGTTTGGGTTGTTTCCATGCATGGGCGACCAGGGTCCGCGGGGCTATTTCTTCCACTTTTCTGAAATTAACCCCCAGGTCACTGGTATTGAAAATCATATGCCGGGTGGAGCCATCAAAAGCTATACAGGCTTGCGGAGTATGCTGCCAATTTTCTCCGTAAGCTTTGAATACTCCCTCTGTAATCTTATAATTTACCCATGGAGCTACTTCAAAAGTGATCTGACGTTTGGATGTATCATTAGCAATTACTTTCATCTGGGTGATATGGGGATTTGCAAAATCAACGGAAAAGTTCCTGAGGGTACAATTTTCACAGTTGATGATACTGACAGGCAACATTCGGCCGTGGAAAATAAACAGAGAACCCTGGCCGTCCAATACTATATTTTTCAGGTTTTCTAATGGTATTCCCGTATTCTTAGGATTAATCTGATCATGATTGGAGATGTAATATTCTCTTTCTAGTTCTTTCACCGGATAGAAATGATAAATTCCTTTCGTAAACCGGAGTACGACCGGGGATTTGTCTTGATGGTCACAGATTATCCGGTTGATAATCCTTGCTAAAATCGGAGCTGCATTGTCTTGTACATCAGGCCGGAGACCATACTTCAGTAAATTATAATTTTCAGCCTGTACAGACTGGATTAAGAATAAACTGGTCAGAAAAAAAAGATAACATACTGAATGTTTCATCTTACATTAAATTTATTCATACAAAATTAATATTAATATTATTGTTTTATAGTTATAAATTTCAATTTTTCATTCTGAATTGTGAATTATTTTTGTAATTTGGCCTTCTCAAAAACATATGATGAAATCCGGCAATATCAAAGAACGGCAATATCTTTATTTTTCTTCGTGGAGTAAAAAGGGATATTCAATATTTATCAGTCTGAGACGGGAAGTACGTATTTCCCGGCTTTCGCTTCATATGTATGGTAGTGTATTACTGAAATCGTCAGCCAAAGGATTGATTATCAATACAGCTGAAATTTCTGATTATGTAGAGTTGCCTCTGGAAAACGGGGAAGAAAAGAGAGTAATCCGGACTGTAGAGGGGGAAATATGTCCGGACAATAGTAAAATTCAGAATTTATCAGAGAGGATATATTGTCAGTAAACGGTATATCCTCTTTTTTATATAGGAAAAATATGATTGAAACTTTAAAGAAAAAAGTACTGGACGGAGGGGTGATATCGCGCGAAGAGGCACTACTACTGACCAGCGAACGGGATAAGCAAGCTTTATACAGAGCTTCAGGAGAAATCAGAGACAAATGGGTTGGACGTACGTTTGATACATGTTCCATCATCAATGCCCGTTCGGGAAAATGTTCAGAGAATTGTAAGTGGTGTGCACAATCGGCACTCTTCAAAACCCATATAGAGGAGTATGATCTGGTGGATGAAAAGACCTGCATGGAAATGGCCAGGCTGAATGCAGATTACGGAGTTGAT
>CAJMQA010000431.1 GCA_905215395.1 uncultured bacterium
GACGGTATTGGCAGGAGATGGGATTTTAGAGAAGTTACAGCGCATTCCCCAGATCAGTGACATTCAAAAGATGAAAGTGGAATCTTTCGATGAATACTATCAGTTCTGGTTTGAGCAGCCGATCGATCATACCGATCCATCGAAGGGAACTTTCAAACAGAAAGTACTGTTGGGGCATAAGCAAACGGATGCACCTGTGATAGTGGAGCTGGAGGGATATAATATCTGGTCGCCCGAGGCCGGAGAATTAGCCACTTTACTAAAAGGGAATCAATTGACCATAGAACATCGTTTTTTTGATCAGAGTGTGCCGAAGGATGGAATCCCCTGGGAGTATCTGACCATCAAACAGGCTGCTACCGATCAGCATGATATTATTCAGGCCATAAAGAAAAACCTGTATCCGGATTCAAAATGGGTTTCTACCGGGATCAGTAAGGGAGGTCAGACAACCATTTTCCATCGTTATTTTTATCCTGAAGATGTAGATATCAGCGTTCCTTATGTTGCGCCCTTAAATTTGGAATATGTAGATCCCCGGCTGTCAAAATTCCTGGAACATTTGGGAAGTCCCCGCAGTAGTCTCGAATCTATTTTCGGAGGAGGCAGTTCCCAACAGGATTGTCACTGGCGTATCCGGGATTTTCAGACCCTCTGTTTCTCCCATTTCGACGAGCTTCTACCGCGTTTTGAGACTTTGGCGGGAGAGAAAAATATGTCTTATGAGACGGTTGGGGGTAGTAAACGGGCTTTACAATTGATCATTCTGGAGTATCCTTTTGCTTTCTGGCAATGGGGGCATAGCTGTGAAAATATTCCGGATGCAGAAAGTGCGGATTGGAACGAAATTTTTGAACATTTAGTGAAAGTGTCTTCTATTGACTTTTTTGACGATCAATACATTGCCCGCATGCAACCTTTTTTCTATGCTGCTTTGACGGAGATTGGTATGTACGATTATAAAATCAAACCGTTTAAGAAATTCCTGAGTGATGATAAAGATATAGACTTTTCTTTTACTATGCCGAAAGGAGTAGAGAAAAAGCCTTTCAATACCGCCCAGATGCAAGCCATTAATAAGTGGTTGCAGACAGATGCTGAGAAAATTTTGTTTGTATATGGTGGGAGTGATCCCTGGTATGCAACAAGTGTAGATTTGAAGAAGAACTGGAAGTGCCGGAAATACGTAAGAGGAGATATGCACCATGGTTGCCGGATAAAAGATTTTGATCCGGTTTCCAGGGAAGATTTAATCGATACATTAAAAGAGTGGCTGAAAGAATAAGAGATTATGTTGGATATTGTAACGGTACGGGCGGATTATGAAGCAGGGGCGGTAGTTATTATTGACCAGACCTTGTTGCCTGGACGGGAGGAATATATCTGGCTAAGAACAGCTGAAGAGATTTGGGAAGCTATTTATCAATTGAAAGTGCGCGGCGCTCCGGCGATAGGTGTGGCAGCAGCTTATGGAGTGGCTGTCTGTGCCCGTCAATTCCCGGAGGTCAGTTTTGAAGATTTTTATACCCGTTTTCGACAGCTAAAACACTATCTGGGTTCTTCAAGACCTACGGCTGTTAACCTTTTTATGGCATTGGACCGTATGGAAGAGGTACTTTTGCATAACCGGACAGAAAATCTCTCTACTATTAAACAGAGATTGCAGGAAGAAGCAGATGCTATTCAGGCGGAGGATGCTGCTGCATGCCGGCAGATTGGAGAATGGGGTTTAAGTTTGCTGGAACCAGGAATGGGCTTGTTAACACATTGTAATGCCGGGCATCTGGCTGTGTCGGAGTACGGAACCGCTTTGGCCCCGGTTTATTTGGGGCAAGAGAGGGACTATCATTTCCGGGTATATGCAGATGAAACACGTCCGCTTTTACAGGGTGCAAGACTAACCGCTTTTGAGCTGAGCCGGGCAGGCGTGGATGTCACTCTGATTTGTGACAATATGGCTTCGGCTGTAATGAAGCAGGGGAAGGTACAGGCGGTGCTGGTCGGCTGTGACCGGGTGGCGGCCAATGGAGATACGGCTAATAAGATCGGGACTTCCGGAGAGGCTGTTTTAGCAAGACATTATGGGATTCCGGTTTATGTGCTGGG
>CAJMQA010000432.1 GCA_905215395.1 uncultured bacterium
TGGCGATTGTCTGCCTTTTGCATATCAATAAAATCTATGACAATAATTCCCCCCATATCCCGCAACTGTAATTGGCGGGCCACCTCTTCAGCAGCTGCCAGATTAACCTCCAAAGCATTACTTTCCTGGTCATCTCCCAACTTGGTCCGGTTTCCACTATTCACGTCAATGACATGAAAAGCCTCTGTATGCTCAATAATCAGATAAGCTCCATTCTTAAATGAAACAGTTTTCCCCAAGGAAGATTTTATTTGTTTATCCACTCCAAAATGATCCAGAATCGGAATTTCAGGAGAGACATATTTTACAATATCCTGTTTTTCCGGAGCAATTGTACTCAGAAAATGTCTTATTTCTTTACTCAGGGTAATATCATTAACGTATACATTCTCAAAAGAAGGATTCAGGATATCCCTGAGTATAGCACTGGTACGATCGATTTCGCCCAATATCAGCTTCGGAGGTTCTATGTCCCGGATGTGTTTAAAAGCAGTTTCAAATCTTTCCACCAACTCTTTCAATTCTGTATCGAAGGCAGCCACCTTCTTGCCTTCGGCAACCGTCCGGACGATCACCCCGTAATTCTTAGGTTTAATGCTTTCAATCAGGCGTTTCAATCGTTTTCTCTCCTCCGGAGATTTAATCTTCTGAGAAACAGAAACTTTATCAGAGAAAGGCATTAATACCAGATTTCTGCCTGCAATACTTAATTCCGAGGTCAAACGGGGTCCCTTTGTTGAAATCGGTTCTTTGGCTACCTGCACGGCAACCCACTGTCCTACGGTCAATATTTCAGAAATTTTCCCGTTTTTACTGATTTCCGGTTCCAGTTTCAACTTAGATACCGGCATTCCTTTCCGGGCAATGCATTGTTTTATATAACTGTCCAAAGAGTGGAACTGGGGGCTTAAATCCAGATAATGCAAGAAAGCATCTTTCTCATACCCTACATTCACGAAAGCAGCATTCAATCCGGGCATGATTTTTTTCACTTTCCCCAGATAAATATCCCCCACAGCAAATTGCATACTGGTTTTTTCTTTAGTCAATTCGACCAATTTCTTCTCTCTCAGTAAAGCAATCACTATTTCGTCCGACTTTACGTCAATAACTAATTCACTACTCACTATTATTCTGAATTAATATAAATATAACCCTTGGCTTTAATCAAATAAACCTAAAGACAAATGCCTTTAGGTTTATATCTTTCACTCACAAACGCGAAGAATTACTTCTTCTTATGACGATTCTTTCTCAGTCTTTTTTTCCGTTTGTGGGTAGCCATCTTATGTCTTTTTCTTTTCTTACCGCTTGGCATAAATTCCTCCTTTCTTATTTTTTAACATTACCCTTAACCTCGTTAACAAAACTCTTGGAAGGTTTGAATGAAGGAATAAAATGTTCCGGAATTTTGATAGTTACGTTTTTTGAAATGTTGCGTGCTGTTTTTTCAGCTCTTTTTTTCACAACGAAACTACCGAAACCTCTTAAATACACGTTTTTACCCTCAACAACGGAATTTTTGATTGACTCCATAAAAGCCTCCACAGTTGCTTGAACAGCTACTTTTTCAATCCCGGTCGTTCTCGAAATTTCGTTAACAATATCCGCTTTTGTCATTTTCTTTAAATATTTAATATTCAATAATTTATTTCTTTTTGCTAGATTTTCAGTCTGCAAATATAAGGCTTTTCCGTTAAGAATAAAAAAATCGCGATGATTTTTGTCATTTTTTTCTGATTCAGATTTTTTTCCTTATTTTCGCTTTCCGGAAAAATTTCCAGCAAATGACATTTGAAGTCTCTGATTTTTTTCATAACTTGTGTAAAATTCAGTGCGTATAAATCAGGATATCAGTTACTGGAACAAAAGTTTTAAACTTCGTATCATTTGTTTTAATTTTAAACCCAAAATGTGAAAATTCTATGGTTAATAAAGTGATTTTAATCGGAAATGTGGGTGCTGATCCGGAAGTCAGATACCTGGACGGCGGAGTTGCTGTAGCCAACCTTCGCCTTGCTACCACTGAAAGATATAGAAATAAAAATGGTGAAAACGTCGATCAGACCGAATGGCATAACATC
>CAJMQA010000433.1 GCA_905215395.1 uncultured bacterium
TCATTATCCAGGCTCCCAGATTTTTATCGGGAACAAACAGTATTTTCCGATCCCGGGGAAGGCTTTCCACCACTTTTAAAGCATTGGCTGAAGTACAGCAGACATCTGTCCATGCTTTTACCTCAGCTGTAGTGTTTACATAACTGACTACGATGCCGTCCGGATTTGCTTTTTTCCATTCCCGCAATTCATAGCCGCTGATGCTTTCAGCAAGTGAACAACCGGCAAATCGGGCAGGTATCAGTACTTTTTTACCGGGAGAGATGATGGCTGCTGTTTCCGCCATAAAATGTACCCCGCAAAATACGATGATATCTGCATTGGTTTTACCTGCTTCCTGGGAAAGACCCAATGAATCTCCCAGATAATCAGCAATGTCCTGAACTTCCGGACGTGTATAATAATGTGCCAGAATAACTGCATTTTTCTCTTTTTTCAATTGCTGTATTCTGTCAATAATTTCAGTATTTGTCATGGCTTTTCATTTTCAGGTGTAAAGATAGTGCAAACCGGATGTAAAGTCAAATTTCAAGTTGCTGTTTATCTTAGTTGTTTAATTGTTTCATTAGTTTTCCCGCTTCATACTTCAGGGTTACGGAAGAAAACTTGCCTTTCAGCATACCGACTTTGATTTTTTCATCTGCTGTCAGTTCTTCTTTAAACTGTTCAAACCAGGTTTCACTATATTCCTTAAACTCTGCTTGTGCCTTTTCCCATTCTGTCTCTGAGAATTCTTTTACATTTTTTTCTGTTTTATCGATGAATTTCTCAAAGTCTTTCAGATAACTTTCTTTATTCGTACTGCATGAATACAGAAAGCATGCCAGGCAACTCAATAAAGCTATTTTCCGGATTAATTTCATTGGGATTATGATTTTTGTATGTTCATACTGATATCCAGAGCCGTCACGGAGTGGGTGAGGGCCCCGACACTGATATAGTCTACACCGGTAGCTGCTACTTCTTTCAGCCGTGGGATAATCATATTTCCGGAGGCTTCGGTTTTCGCCTGGCCGTTGATGATTTTCACTGCTTCTGCCATATCTGCAGTACTCATATTATCCAGCATGATGATATCGGGAGATACGGATAAGGCTTCCCGGACTTCGTTCAGATTCGTGGCCTCGACCTCTATTTTTATTCCATCGGCGATGTGTGCGCGGACTGCTTTTACGGCATTGGTAATTCCTCCGGCCACTTTTATATGGTTGTCCTTAATCATTACCATATCGTAGAGTCCCATACGGTGATTGGTGCCACCTCCGTCTTTTACCGCCATTTTATCCAGAATCCGGAGCCCCGGAGCTGTTTTACGGGTATCCAGCAACTGAGTATGGGTACCTGCCAGTTCTTTGACATATCTGGCTGTCTCGGTAGCAATCCCCGACATGCGCTGCAATATGTTCAGAGAAAGACGTTCGCCCAACAACAGGCAGCGGTAACTGGCTTCAATCCGTAAAATGACCTCTCCTTTTTTTACAAAATTTCCGTTTTGTACAAAGGGTGTCCAGATAATATCTTTTTCAAAATGTTCATATACCCGTTTGGCAATATCCAGTCCGGAGATCACTCCGTCAGCTTTCATCTTCATTTCTGCGACAGCACGGGAATGGGCCGGAATAATGGAATTGGTGGTGATATCACCGTTTGCAATATCCTCTTCAATGGCGAGGTCTATCAATTGATCGATCAATTTGTCGTGTTGCATATTATTTTGTTTTTGTATTTATCGGAATAGTTCGTATTTCTTTATTCTTTTGCTGGACGATGTGGAAGAGATAGGCTTCGTTGCTTGCCGGAAAATCTTCCCGGAAGTGTCCTCCTCTGCTCTCTTTACGGTGGAGGGCGGAATGGATAATCAGGCGTGCAACGGTAATCAGATTGCGGCTGATCAGGGAGTAATACTCATTATCTTCATAAGGCAGCTCTGTCTCCAGGAGTTGCAGTTGATCCAGCCCTTCCTGTAAAAGACCGGCATTCCGGATAATTCCGGCATGTAGGGTCATGAGCCGGGAAATGTCTTTTTTGAGCCGGACATATACCGGAGCATAATGTTCGTTGCAATGATAGCGTGGGAAAAATT
>CAJMQA010000434.1 GCA_905215395.1 uncultured bacterium
TGAAGAATTGGTGAGACAGGTACGGCTCGAGAGACGTAAAGAACTTTGTTTTGAAGGACATCGCTGGTTCGATCTGAGACGTTATGCCGTGTGTCAGAAATATCCCTATAAAAAAGAGATAATTCATGTTTTTAACCTATACAACGATAACTCTACCAGGTATGAAATGGGGTACGGGTATGTATTGAAAGAAGACGATCCGGCCTACACGTTTGCTATTCCTAAAAAGATCATTGATTTCGATCTGGTCAGTATGCCTGATAATCCGAGAGAAAAAAGAGAGCCTGCCTGGCTGACTGTCTGGGGTGAATAATCAATAATAAAACAAAATGTTTATGAGAAAGTTAATTTATATTTTGAGTGTTTTTCTATTCCTTGCATGTAATAGGGAGGAATTGGATAATCCCGTATTTTACGAGAATTTGTATACCATACAGGACGACTCTTCTGATCCGGTGAAACATCGTATTTACGAAATTTATGAAAAATACGGAGCCCCGGTTTATTTTAACGATACGATAGGGAAGTATTACGTGAAAGATGATGTTTACGGAAATCCATATTACCGTTATGAACTCATTGACTTAAACTGGCATTTTTACTCTGATGATTCGAAAACGGCTACTTATAAAATTTATTATCAGACCGATCCTGAACATCAGATGATTTCTCTGGATTTTGTGGAAAAACTATTGGAAAATATATCGAGGCCTATACAACCTCATGCTATTTTCATTGCCGACAGCATTCGGTTTGTGAAACAAGGAACCGGTTCAGGATACACCGTTTATTCGGTACAGTTCCGCTCGGTGACAGTGACCGGCTTGCCTGATAAAACGGAGTTACAAAAAGACAGTCTGATAGATAATATCACCCGTTCACTGATCAGTATGAAAATATCCCGGTTCAAAGATCAGTTGTATAAATTTTATTCGGTATCCAAAACTGCCTGGTTCGATAAGTCGTGGAAAGAGCTTGGTCCGGTTTGGACAGGAACGTGGGGACCCAGTATTTTTTCACAGTGGGCAAAAGATTATGTGATGGCCGGAACGCAATGGGATGCTCCATGGACTGAAGAACAAGTAGAGGCTAAACGGGATGAAGTAAGAAAAATCATCGGGCAGTATGGCTTTGTCGGTGGAAACGACGTCTATTCACCCGAAAATACTTCCCGTGATCTGGAGCTTTATATGGCTGAAATTTTGTCCTGTGACCGGGCTGAATTTACCCGGCGGTGGGGAGACTGTCCTTTAGTGATGAAGAAGTACGAGATTCTTTATCATTTATTGAAAGAAGAATTGGATTATGAATTGTAAAAATAAACCGGTATGAAAAAGATTGGAATTATTTTATTGGGAATATTGGGTTGTTGGGCGTGCAGTGAGAATGAGTATACTCCGGGAGTGAATATTTCAGGGATAAGTCCGGTGGAATCGTTTACCGATGCACGTGACGGGCATACTTATAAATGTATTCAGGTAGGTGATCAGGTATGGATGGCTGAAAACCTGTGTTACCGCTTACCGCAAGGGGCTTTGGCAGGTTGCTATACTTATGGCGAAGATTATATGACAGTTGGGGATGTGGAGATCGACCGGGAAAAGTTGTTACAAATGATCGATGAAGCCATTACAGACGGCCGGATCACCGATCCTCCCGGATTACTTCCCTTTCAACGGCCAACGGTATTGATTCCCATGTATATCGGGATGGGGATGCCGGTCCAGGATGTGATCCTATATATGGGTGCCTATCCGGAAGTGGCCAGTCTTTTGCAGGAATTTAACGATCAGTTGTATGAGGAAGCTGTGATAAAAGAGGCCGATGCTCATTATGAAATTGCGGCGGCGACGAATGACGGTTATACCGGAAAATATGGTTATCTGTACAGTTATGAGGCGGCTTTGAAAGCTGTGCCGGAAGGTTGGTGTTTACCTACGGATGAAGATTGGAAAAAACTGGAAAAATACCTGGGAATGAAGGAAGGGGAGTTGGACGAGTTTGATGTATGGAGAGGGAGGGGAACTGCAAATTTTCTGGAACCAGGTGAAACAGGAATGGGTTTCGATGTGTT
>CAJMQA010000435.1 GCA_905215395.1 uncultured bacterium
TTGATTGCAGATTCCGGTTCGCCTGAGGTTATCAGGTTGATAAATTCGGCTATTTCGTAATAATACTCATTGTGCTGGCGGGATATAGAAAGTTCCGTACTCTGTCCCCCTTTGGGGAGGAATTTAAGTTGTTGTATAGAGTTGATCCGGTCGAGGATAAAAGTCCTCTGTTCTCCCTGAATTTCGGAGGGAAGATAAGAATCTGATATTTTGGAATACAGGATGGTTGCATTCATTCCGTCAAATTCAAAATTGACGGCGCTTTGCCCGTCGACTCCTGTATGGAGTTTCAATCCTGTAGCTGAAATTTTACGGGGACGTCCAAAAAGAACTACCATCGGATAAATCGTGTAGATCCCCAAATCCATCAGAGCTCCGTTGGATAATTCTGGTTTAAAGGCATTCAGTACAACACCCGAATTCCGGTGGTTTGAAAGCGTTTTTCTTCCTTGGCTGTTTCCAGTAGCCAGTTTGAAATGAAATTTGTGCCGATAATACCGAAACGAAGCTTTTCCATATCCGGTTTTATTTCAGTTCAACGACTGCCGGGCAGTGGTCCGAATGTTTGATCGCCGGTAATATGTAGGCATCTTTCAGAAGGGGGAGAATTGCTGGGGTAGCCATGCAGTAATCGATCCTCCAACCTTTATTATTGGCACGGGCGTTGGCGCGGAAACTCCACCAGGTATATTGATGGGCTTCTTCCGGGTGGAAATACCGGAAGGTGTCTGTGAAACCTGAATTCAGAAACAGGCTCATCCATTCCCTTTCTTCCGGAAGGAAGCCGCTGCTGTTCGCGTTCCGGATGGGATCGTGAATATCGATGGGGCGGTGGCAGATATTGTAATCGCCGCAAAGACGTAGTTGGTGCCGGCTTTTACTCAGTTCCAGTACATAATTCCGGAAATCTTCCAACCATTTCATTTTGAATGCCTGCCGTTCGTCTCCTGTCGTTCCTGAGGGGTGGTATACACTGACGACTGAGAGTTCTCCGAAATCTGCCCTCAGAAACCGTCCTTCGTTGTCATATTGCGGAATCCCCATTCCATATTCTACATGGTCCGGATTGATTTTGGTGAGGATGGCAACTCCGCTGTATCCTTTTTTTTGTGCGGAAAAAAAGAAAGAACGGTAGCCCAGGGCTTCGAGTTCCAGGGTGGGGATCTGATCGGGCTGGGCTTTGGTTTCCTGTAAACACACAATATCCGGTTTTTCTTCTGATAACCAATCCGTAAACCCTTTTGATAGAGCACTACGGAGACCGTTGACATTATAAGTAATGATTTTCATAGTTTCGTTTATAAAATTAATGTATCAATTCTGCAAGTGATTGCTTCATTGATACATTAATAGATGGTTTTCAGTTTATCAGATGTTATAGAATGTTGTAAATGCCTTGATAACGTATTCCTGGTCGAGCACTCCGCCTGTTTCCCTTACCGAATGCATGCCCCACATCGGATTGCCTATATCTACTCCGCGCATTTCCATTTGAGTCTGGAGTATATTGCCCAGGGTGGAGCCTCCGGCCATATCCGAGTGGTTGACAAAGGTTTGGAAAGGAACCCCTGCCATTTGGCAAATCGTTGCAAATACGGCAGATGAATCTCCGTCGGAAATGTATTTTTGATTTGCATTCACTTTGATGACCGGTCCTCCGTTAATCACCGGATGGTTGGTCGGATCGTGTTTTTCCGTATAATTCGGGTGCAGGGCATGAGCCATATCTGCAGATATCATGAAAGAATTGTGGATGGCCCGGTATAAATCTTCCATTTTGCATCCCTGATTAAAGGCAATGCGTTCCAGGATGGTGCGCAGGATGGGCGAAGCTGCTCCCTGTTTTGTACCACTACCTACCTCTTCGTTGTCGAAGATGGCTAATACTTTCGTTTTATTGCAGGGTTTGGAATTCAGAAGGGCGGTCATACCGGCATGTACCATTGCCAGGTCATCCAGACGGCCGGAAGAGATGAATTCGTCGTTCAAGCCAAATAAAGTTCCTTTGCCATATTC
>CAJMQA010000436.1 GCA_905215395.1 uncultured bacterium
GAATGAGCGGGGATCAGCCATACCGTAAAGGCAGGAAACGGAAGAGACAACAATGACATCCCGCCGTCCTGACAGTAAGGAGGCTGTAGTACGCAACCGCAGTTTGTCAATTTCGTCATTGATGGCGAGATCTTTTTCTATATATGTGTCGGTGGTCGGCAAATAGGCTTCCGGTTGGTAGTAGTCGTAGTATGAAACAAAATACTCGACGGAATTTTCCGGGAAAAATGCCTTGAACTCTCCGTATAACTGGGCTGCCAGCGTCTTATTGTGACTTAAAATCAGGGTCGGTCGATTGATTTGATGGATAACATTGGCAACTGTAAACGTCTTTCCGGATCCTGTGACCCCCAATAGAACCTGGGAAGCCCTTCCATCCCGGATGCCCCGGACCAGCTGGTCTATTGCTTCCGGCTGGTCACCGGTGGGAGCGAATTCGGAAGTCAGTTTAAATTGCATGTCAGGATAAAAATTTGCTTAATGTTTCAAATAATACCTTTTGCCTGATCGGCTTCAGCAAATAATCATCAAATTTTTCGTTGGTGATCTCTGAAGATAAATCATGGGCCGTTTGTGCTATTACGATTTTATTGGGCAATAGTTCCCTGATTTGCCGTAATGCTTCAATACCATCGAGATCGGGCATACTGATATCCATCAATATCAGATCGATGTCTTTATTTTCAGTTGCTATACGAATGGCTTCGCTGCCGTTATGTGCCCGTAACACATGGATATAGGTTTTTTTCAACAATGCCGTGAGGACGGTGAAATTGTTGTCGTGGTCTTCGGCTATCAGTACCGTTTTGTCAGACCAGTTCGGGTATTGCAGAATCGGTTCCACTCCGGAAATATTAGAGTTTACTCATAAATTTTTCAGGGTTGATGACAAAACGGTCATGAATAGCATATCCTATCTGTCCTTTATCATCCCAGGCGGTAATTTCAAACCGGATACGGCGTCCATCGACTTCTGTAATAGTGGCTTTACAGCCGACCTTCTGACCAACAGCCGTTGCTTTGGTGTGTTGGGTATTGATTTCAATACCAACAGTATCCTGGTCTGTTTCCAGACAACCTTCCAGACAACGGATGGCTGTGTTTTCCATCAAACCTACCATTGCCGGTGTAGCAAAGACCGGTAATTTCCCGGATCCGTATACTACGGCGGTATCTTTAGGTTCGACGGTGATTTCCTGAGTATATGTTTTGCCTGTTTCTATCATAGTTTTATGGTATTAGAATTCAGAGGTAAAATGAAAGATTAAATTTTTATAATTTTCTTGTGCCATCTGTAGCATATATTGTGAGTCGGCCAAAAATACATCTCTTCCTTCTTTGTCTTTTGCCATGTATTGGGCTTTGTGTTTTTTGAAATCTTCCAGTTCTGCATTGTCTAAAGCTTCAATCCAGCAGGCTTTGTACAAATTGATAGGCTCCCAGCGGGAGGCTGCTCCGTATTCGTGCAACAAACGGTATTCGATGACCTCAAACTGAAGGGCTCCTACAGTACCGATGATCTTGCGGTTGTTAAACTGATTGACAAATAGCTGTGCAACCCCTTCATCCATTAACTGATCGATTCCTTTGGCCAGTTGTTTGGATTTCATGGGGTCGGCGTTCTCGATGTATTTGAATAATTCCGGGGAAAAGCTGGGTATACCTTTGAAATGAAGTTTTTCACCTTCTGTGAGGGTATCGCCGATTTTAAAGGTGCCGGTGTCATGCAGACCGATGATATCCCCCGGATAGGCTTCGTCTATCACAGATTTTTTGGAGGCCATAAATGCTGTCGGGGTGGAAAACTTCAGTTGTTTCCCATTCCGGACGTGTAAATAATTGGTATTTCTCTGAAATGTTCCGGAACAAATCTTGACGAAGGCAATACGGTCCCTGTGATTGGGGTCCATATTGGCATGTATTTTGAAAACGAAGCCTGAATATTTTTCTTCCTCCGGATGGACAAGCCGTTCTTCGGTTTCCCGGG
>CAJMQA010000437.1 GCA_905215395.1 uncultured bacterium
ATACAATACCATGAAATCAACTCAGGACCATCTCCTGAGATTTAAAACGGATGAAAAGGGCAATCCTGTCCTCAATAAGGAAGGGAATCATATATTAGCAGCCGATTATTTCAACTTTTCCTGTGCTGCAGGCATCAAATATACGGTCAACGTAAGCCGGGAACCCGGACAACGGGTTGAAATATCCTCACTAACCGATGGGCAGCCTTTTCATGCAGACAGTACCTACACTGTCGCAATCAACTCCTACCGGGCCAATGGCGGAGGCGGACACCTGACTCAGGGAGTCGGCCTGAGCAAAGAAGAAATCAACAACCGCATTGTCAAAATCTGGGACAAAGATGTGCGTTATTACATTACCGCTTACATCAAAGACAAGAAAGTTCTTACCCCACAATGCCGGAACGATTGGCAAGTAATTCCGGAAAAATACTATAAGGCCGGAAAAAAGAAAGACTACCAGGTCATCTATGAAGGACATTAAAAAAATCCCCCCGAAACTTGGGGGGATTTATATTTTTTATAAAATTATTCGTTCTTCCAGCTCCAGTAATCCAAATTACAAGTTTTCTCCACAGAAATCTCAACCCGCTCAGGAAGTGCCGGAAAAAAATCAATCCCGGTCTTTTCTTCCAGTTCATCCACAGAAATCGCTTTCCCCCTCAAATCGTAAGGCTCCGCATACTCTTTGTGTTCCAACCAGAAGGCTATTGCCTGATAATTATCATTTTTCCTGGCCAGAACTGCCATATAGTAATACCCAGGCACAGCAATCCGGCTTTCGCCAATATACTCTTCTATCTGTCCTTCGCCTAAAGTCCCTCCTTTTACAATATACAATGTATCTCTCAAAGAAGGACTTTGCATCCATTCTTTCACATTTTCCTCTAATTTCTGCCAGATTTTCTGATTAAAACCAGCTAACTGAGGACTCATATTAGAATAATAAAAAGTCTGCTCATTGGCCTCCCGGCAATAACGCCTGTCGTTGGAAGCCACTAAATGTCCCCGGTCATAGCCACTATAATCTTCCTTCTTTGTCCAACATTCTTCCGGTAACTGAGGATCATTCCCCCATGCATCGGTCCTGGAGACATTGTCTGCAGCTGTAAAATCGTAAGCTGTAAAAGCTACCCAACGGGGATGACGTTTTCCCAGATCATATTCCATGCAATAGTTATGGACTGTCTGTTTTTTAAACACCACATCATGCTGAATAAATTTGTATTTGATCCGATCACCTGTCAGACGGGGAATTTCAAACCTTCCGGCAACAACATTCGTCAGATCTTCCTGCCAGGCTTGCTGGACAATACGTATAGAATCCTGGCAGCCTCCGCTTTCCAGAAGCAATAAAGTCATTCTGGTCTTATCCTCATAGTTGGGCTCGATTTTCACAGTAACCTCGGCATCGTCCACACCTTGCATAGGATTTGCAGTACACCATCTACTCCCGTTATCCGAAAAGGAGATCACCCAAGACCCTTCAGCTCCTATGTTCAGTTTGTATTCCCCGCCTTCCGCCCTTACATCAGTCAAAGAATTCGCTGAAGATATTTCCGCCCGTTCCTGAATATCTTCACATGCAGTAAACAAGATTGCAAGTAGCATACAGCCATCTGCAATCCATTTTGAAATATAATTTCTCATTATAAACTTTTAATTTCCTGTAAAGAATCTTCAATATATGAAAATTCACCCGGTCCGCTCAATTGATATTGTGACGTAAAGAAACGTGTTCTATAGCTGCCATCCACTGTATCAAACACCGCAAAATTCACAACATAAGTCACAGGCACATCACCTGGTTTGATATCCTGATACACACACATCAGCATTCTTTGCAAAGCTTCCGGCAATCTTTTCCACA
>CAJMQA010000438.1 GCA_905215395.1 uncultured bacterium
TGCTGGTGACCGGTATTGCAGAGATTCTAAAACGCTGGATTTTAAGATACAGACATTTGATGCAAAGATTAAGACTCCCTCTGCGGAACGGGATATCTGTATTCAATCACCTTTACAGCTGGAAGCAACCTGGACCGGTAGTACGCTGAGCGGTACTCCTGTTTATCGATGGCGGGGAGAGGGGATACAAGGCAATACCGTGGCCCGGCAGATAGATGTTGTCGTAGGAACTGATGCCAGATATGTATTGGAGGCTTCGTACGGCGTTTGTGAGTCTGAAGATTCGGTGACCTATACGGTACATCAGTTGCAGATGGGAATCATGCCAGTGGAAACTCTCCGGATTTGTAACCGAGATACGGTGAATCTGAAATCTGTTTTCGGAATGCCGCTGGCAGAAAGAGATACAGTGTTTGAATGGATTGCAGAAAAAATTATCGGTCCGGCAGACCGGGATTCTTTGAAAGCTGTATTGACTACTGACGGAGTAGTGAAATTAAGAGGAAGTAACCGCTATTGTACCGATACTGCAGAGATTCATTTTAATGTGCAGCAATTTAATGTGAAGATACAGGCTCCGGGGACAAACCGCAGGGTGTGTGCCGGGGATTCTCTGGTTTTACTGGCAACCGGAACAAAACCTGCCATTTATGAATGGTTGGGGGACGGGATTTATCAGACTGCCGAAGGTGCAGTGAAAGTGTGTTTCGAACAGAATGGGGAATTTATCCTGAACTCCCGGAATGATGAGTGCCGGGATACTGATACGATACGATACGTTCTGGAGCATCTGGTAGCGAAAATTATGGCCCCTTCCGAAGAGCGGGATCTTTGTGCCGGGGAATTGCTGACATTGAATTCGGAGGTGGTACATTCGGAAACCGGAGAAGTGATGTACCGCTGGGAGGGTGAAGGTATACAGGGTATGACAGATCAGCCGGAAGTCAATATCCGGGCTGAGAATCAGGGTACATATGTGTTACATGCCTCTTTGTCGAAATGCCGTGTCTCCGATACGATTGAATATCAGGTGCACCGTTTTGATGTAGGAATTATTGCCCCGGAACGGCAGAAGGTATGTTATGGAGATACTTTGATACTTAGGGCTACCCACCTTTCAGTGACAGGTGACACGACTTATCTGTGGACGGCTGAAAATATAATAGGTCCTGCCAATCTTGATTCTGTAAAGATTGTACTGACAGAAAACGGACATGTGGCATTGGCTGCCCGTTCCGGTGATTGTATAGCGAATGACGCCTGTGATTTTCAGATTGTACACTATGGAGTAAAGATCAATACTTTGTCGTCAGAACGTGAAGTTTGTCTGGGTTCGGAACTGATATTGATGGCTTCCAATGCCAATATGGCGCCGGCAGGTTCGGAATGGAGCTGGAGCGGAGAAGGGGTAAAGAATATTTCCGGAAGTACGGCGCGGATAAAATTTGCTGATAACGGAGAGTTTGTGTTGAACTATACCGACGGATTTTGCCGGGAAACGGATACCATCCGTTTTACGGTGCGAAAATATGAGGTAAACATAGAATATGGTGCCGGAGATCTGAACCGCTGCTGGAAAGATGAGGTAACTCTGTATGCCTCAAATCGTGACAATATTCCTGCAGGTGCTGTTTATACCTGGAAGGGGCAGGGTATCAACAATACATTGCCGGGTAAAGAATCTGTCACGGTGAAGCTGGATGATCAGGGAGAATATTCACTGAGGGCGTTTGACGGAAAATGTTATAGTGACGATACGGTACGTTTTATTATCCGGAAATACGATGCAGGTATCCAAAAACCGCAGCAATGGCCGGATGTTTGCAAGGGAG
>CAJMQA010000439.1 GCA_905215395.1 uncultured bacterium
CATGAATGACTTGTGAACCTGCAGGCAAACCGTTTTCAAAAGATCTGCGCCCATCCTGCAAATTATCCTCAGAAACACTGCCGAGATCGAAATATACATCCCCTCCCTTGTGCCGGGGTTCATATACAAAGGGATCCATCAGCCACATTTCAATGTATTGCACATTGGCTGCCTCAAAATCACTGGTACTGATACTACGCATCATACCGCCCCACCTTTTTTCAGGATCTTTCAATTTGCCATTCCGGTCAACTTCCGTTGTAAAGTTATAAGGTCCTTTCTCCGTCGGATAATAAGCAACCGTCAGAGCCGGAACAATATTCACATCTCCCACGGCCAGATCTTTGTTAGGGAAAATCTCAGTCTGCCGGATTTCCCGGATAAAATGATTGGAACGTTGCTCCTCATCAGCCCGGATATGTGCAGGAGTAGCAGTAGACATCCGATAGAACAACGGGTCTACAATATACCAGGCCAAACGTGCCCGGTTGAATCCGTAACGCAAACTGTCTGAAGTACCCTCAGGAAATAACTCATCCTGAGGAGTAGACGCCAGCTTCCACATGGTCACTCCTTTCATGTCCAGAGATATCTTACTGGCTTCAAAATCGTCGATATAGGCATTACCACCGGCCCCCCTTGCCACTCCCGGCTGGAATTTGGCAAATTCGGTATCTATGGTCAGACGGGACTTGGCCTTCGTATGTACAAAAGGCAATTTATCAATCAGAGTGGTCAGAAAACCGGATTCTGTATTATAGGTCGCATTAAATCCCCAGATGGTATTCGACAGAGGTTCCTCTCCCAGATTGACTTTATGGGTCATAGGCTTCTCATTCATGTGCATAATGGTCGCCCCGATATTGAACTTATCATTGAACTTATAATCCAGGTGGGTTCCCACCAAAGTCCTGGTCTGCATATTGAACAATGAACGGTTCTCACTTTTAATGGTAATCGGAGTTGCCGCTTCCAACAAGGCCTGATTCAAAATGGTTACTGTTCCCCGGGCATAATCCACCCGGTAATCAATATTTTCCGTCAATTCCACTCCTCCTGCGACCACTTTCACGGACCCCTGTGGAATATCCATTCCCCCCAGAGAAATTTCAGAAGAGGAAGAAGACTTATAGCTTCCTTTCAGGTAGAATTTATTTTTCTCAGCATTTTGTTCTGCCTCACTCTGGGTTTTATCATACAAATCCTGAAATACATATTGGTGTGCAACCGCTTTGTTGTTGATCTTTTTTTCCAGCCATGACCCAAAAGGTTCCAGTACCGGAAATACAATCCGCCCTTTGCCGGAATATACTGTCACTCCTTCTATAAAATCAAAACGTCCATCCGGAATGGCATCCAGTTGCGAATTCAAACGATCCAGATTCATTACGGAAAGCAATATCTTATTATTGATATCCCCGGCAGGAAGATAGTTGACTTTAGTCCCTGCTTTATCATTCTGGTACAACACATCCATCACAAAATCATCCGGACTCAGATTGTAAGACCCGATGTTGTATACATTCTTCATCATCAATGCCCAAGTCGGCATCTTCGGACTTAAAACCGTTCCTTTTAACATTTTCACAAGCAAAGTTGAAGGAGCGGCCGGCGCATTTGAGCTCAGCTCGCCTACTGTATGTATCTCCCCCCGGACGGTATACTCATAAGCTACAGCTAAAACTTCATCAGCATTTAAAGCATAATTCAAAGAGATATATCCCAGTTTTTCATTTAAAACATATTCCGAAGGATCCAGCAAACGGGCATTCTCCAGCTTCTCATAGTCCCGCACCGCTTTGAAATCAGCCCCCAATT
>CAJMQA010000440.1 GCA_905215395.1 uncultured bacterium
ATAGACACAATTTCATCTCCATTCACTTCCTTCTCTGAGACTTGAGTAAGAAGAGGATTGGGGATACGGATAGTAACATCCTCTGTTACCCGGGTCGTCTCTGAACCGGAGGATGCTTCGGTACGGAGGGTCGATACTCCAAGCTGATTGTTGATTCGTGCTTTGAAATAGACTACCTTTTCCCCTTTATTGTTGAAATGAATCTGTTGCTGTGCACCGTTCAATAAAGTGATTTTATCGTCAGTACTCATACTTACGGTTACATCACGGATGTTGTCTTTCATGGCAAACACGGTAACCGGGATATCGATGATATCCCCCGGGGTAAACAGGCGGGGGAGAGCCACTGAAATCATCAGAGGTTTGTTGACGGTACTGTTAGCCGATGCTGAACCATACTGTCCGTTAGTAGCGGCAACGACCATGGTACGGACTTCCCCGATGTATTCCGGCATCCGGAATGTATGTTTGTCGGTAGCTCCGGCTTTCAGGGTAAAAGGACCGCCAAAAATAACTACCGGTTTAAAGCGGTTGGTCTTTTCATCCTGTAAATTTTTTAGGGCTTCATCTCCGCCGACTGCAAAGGCTTTATCCAGTCTGGCTCCATACGCTCCGTATATATAGTCATAGAAATCCCAGGTTTTTACACCCAAAGCCTCCCGGGCATAAAAAGCATCGAAAGGTTCCGGAGTACGGAAAGTTGTCAGGGAAAGCAATCCTTCGTCTACGACGGCTACGGTATAGTTCATGGGCCTGCCTTGTTTTTCCTTGACTTCGACGGTAAAATCTTTGCCAGGACGTAATTCCGGAGCTACTTTTATTTCCGGGATTAAACGCAATCCGGGGTCTTCAATATTGACATTGACAACACCGTAGAGACGGATCGGACGGTCATTATCCCGGTCCTGATAAGGCTGAAGTAAGGTCACGGCAATATAGGTGTTGGGACACATGTCGCTTTTAGCTTCTATCTCAATCGTAGTAGAGCCTGAGGTGGTCGGAATACGGCTGATATCACTGATGGATTTTCCGTTTTCCTGACTGACGATTGCTACAGAACCTTCGGAAGAGGGAATGGTCACCTTTATTTTTTCACCTACGCGATACGTCTTTTTATCTGTACTTAAACGTAGCATAGTGGCCAAATTCTGGTCGTTATTATCGTACCAGCTTCCGAAATAGGCGATCATTCCGGAGGTATGTCCGGAAGGATCGGTGGCCCGTATAAAATATCTTCCGTATTCGTTGATGTGCAGATCTGTAGCAAAGGCTCCCTGTTGCGCGTTCACTGTCTTGGTGAAGACGCTGCGGCTGTATTCCCTGTTCACATAAGAACTCAGGTTTTCATCTTCCGAATCCCACCACCAATGCCAGTCGAGTTTATAGACATCGATACGGATGGAGGCATTGCCGGATTGCCGGCCTTGGGGAGTTAGTGTTACTCCTGATAAACGGACGGCTTGTTGTGTAGAATACCAGTTGTCATCCGATTGGGGTAAACGGATACCTACATATTCTGTGTAGGGAGAATAGCGGATGCTTTGGGAACTGATGCTGAAATCCCCGCCATTCTCGAACACCCGGGTCGTAAACGTGGCGTTTAAAATGCCGGGAGCGTTGTCGGTTTTGATTTTTTCCAGTGAAAATGAGAAATTACCACTGGCATTTGTCTGTCCGTCGAACAGGGTTTCCGTTGACGGTTCGAAATATCTGGACCGGTCTGAGAAGGAATAGTCCGGAAATTCAGAAAATCCGGCATTGGTATTATTGAGGCGTACTTCGGTAATGGCCTTCT
>CAJMQA010000441.1 GCA_905215395.1 uncultured bacterium
CTGGAAGAATCACATATGCGTAACCGGCAAATGATTGCCGCTTGGATATACGAACAGGGCAAAGCAGAAAATGTCATTCAAAAAATGACGGAAAACGGCAAAACTTTCTTCCGGATACAGGACTATGAAAAAATGCGGGTATTGTGTGGAAAACTGTTGGCAGAAGTGCAGCGAATCAAATCCGAAGGTGACTATCAGGCTGCCCGGGAACTGATAGAAACCTATGGCGTGAAAGTTGACCACCGATTGCACACTGAGGTGCTTACCCGCTACGAAAGGCTGGGAGTCGCACCCTATGCCGGATTTATCAATCCGGAATACCGGCTTGTGGAAAAAGACGGAAAAATTGTGGATGCAGAAATCTCCTATCCGGACGATTTTCTGACCCAAATGATGCAGTATGGTGTCTGACATATGTTGTATAGACGGAAAATGATGATTGTATGAGAAAACGTTTATGTCCGCAATGTAAGATAGCCAATTTTTATGTATTAAATGCGGAAGGGGAGCGCCGGTTGGTTTTTGTGACGTTGGATTTTGAAGTGATACCTTCTAGGGCAGGGGAGGAGTTGGAGGGATTCGATCTGACGGTAATATATTGTCTGGGCTGCTCGTGGAGCGGTTCACCTCGCCGGACGGTACGCTATTAAATCTGATTTGTGAGGATTGGTTACGGGTTACATTCCGGCTCCCCGACAAGTTGTTATGTAGGTTTCGTTGATAGTTTACGGAAACCGGGTTTCCGGTGAGGGAATTGTAAATAAAAAAACGGGATTGTAATATCCCGTTTTTGGTATTTTTCAGAATTTTGCTTCTGATCAGTATCTCCGGTTAGAATTGTATCCTCCGCGGTTTGAACGGAAACCTCCGTCATTATTACTTCTTTCAGTGCGCGGACGGGCTACGGTTACGTTAATGACTTTACCGTCGTATTCTGCTCCGTTCAGTTCTTCGATGGCTTTGTGGCCTTCTTCTTCGTTGTTCATTTCTATGAATCCGAAACCTCTGGAACGACCTGTTTCACGGTCGGTAATCACTTTGCTGGAAGCGATTTCACCATACTCTGCAAATAACTGATTTAAATCGGCATCATTTACGCCGTAGCTTAAATTTGAAATGTAAATGTTCATTGTAAATAAACTTTTAAAATAAATATAAAATAAATGAGGATGAAAAAATTGAAAGAAAAGTCTACTTAACAATACATGAACTGCGGGTAGGAATTCTAATACAAAATATGTTTCTTCTCAAATACGGGGTAAAGGTAATCTAATTATTGGGAATAGAGTTATAAAAACGGATTTATTTTAAAATATTTTGTTGATGTGCTATAAAACCTGAGATATACTTGGGATTAAACTGTATCTTTGTCTGCCTTTACCGCTGAAATCGGAGGGGTTACAAAAATTATAAAGCAAATGACTCAACGAGACGACAATAAAATACATACCGGACATTCGGCTTTGATTGAACCGGACTTTTACATCCGGGAAGCTACCCTGGAGGATGCGGCTATCATCTGGCAGACCATATCTGACAACCGTGAGTATCTGCGTACCTGGCTGCCTTTTGTCGACAGCCTGAAAGATGTTGCTGATGAGGAGGAGTTTCTGAAAAACCAGCTTGCCGTTCCTTATGATGAGCGCAGTATTGTTTTCGTCATCGGTCAGGGACATGAATTGTGTGGTCTTGTGGGCTTTGTTACAACCGACAACGTCAACCACCGCACAGAGATCGGCTATTGGCTGATCCCTGAATACCAGGGGCGCGGAGT
>CAJMQA010000442.1 GCA_905215395.1 uncultured bacterium
CTTCTTCCCTCAACAGTGTCAAATCGCGGCCGTCGCCATTAATAACCAGGGTTGATTTTAATTTATCAGCCAACTGAATACATTTTTCCCGGTCTTTTTCGATGATTTTTACGTTATAGTGTTTTTCCAGCAAAGAGGCAGTTTTGATTCCGATACGGGAAGCACCGACAATAACGATGTTTTTGATTTCAAACTGTTCTTTGCCACATAAGGCAAAAACGTTCGTTATATATGACGGACGGGTGACGATGAAGACTAGGTCTCCATATTTCAGAACATCGTTACCCCTCGGTATGATAGTCTGATTATGGCGTTTGATAGCAACGATGCGGAACTGGTCTGCTCCGTAAATTTCTGCCATCTTTATCAATGTATGGTTTAGTATAAGTGCATTATCCCAAAGTTTTATCCCTAATAGCTGGAGCCGTCCGTCTGAAAATTCGTGCATTTGCCGGGAACCGATTTGCTTGAGCGAGGCGACAATCTCTTCAGCGGCCAACCGTTCTGGATAAATCAGGGAATCAATACCGATAGAACGTAAATATTCGGCATTTTCTGTTTCCAGATATTCGCTGTTATTTACTCTGGCTATGGTTCGTTTTGCTCCCAGTTTTTTGGCCAGAATAGCTGAATTGATATTTTGATCTTCGCCGGGGTTAACGGCTATATATAAATCACATTTTCCTACTTCTGCATCTTTTAGTGCTCCGATGGAAGTACATGAACCGACAATAGACAAAATATCAATCTGACTTTCCAGTTCTTCCAGTTTGTCCTGATTCGTATCGATCAACATGATATTGTGTTCCTGACGACTAAGCATCTTGGCTAGGTGTGTTCCTACGGCTCCTGCTCCTGCAATTACAATATTCATTGATAATGCAATTTTAGTGTTTCGTGTATTCGGGTGCAAATGTACTGAAAATAATAGATTTTCAATTTTTCCTGGATGCATTTATTTTAGAGGAATCCGGAGACAACCAGAAATTTGGGTATTGTAAAAACATATATTATTATGTTTACAAAAGTCGCTCCAGGATTGTGTCGTAAAGCGGTGGTTTGATCCGTCTGTGATAATGGTATGCGGGAAAGTAGCAGGTAAGGATGAACTGAAAATTTTATCAGGGGATAGATTGTCTGTGACAATCAGAATCTGACAGTTCTGATAGTTAGGATGTCTGGCCGTAATGATTCTTATGTCTTTTTGATTTGCAGAGAGCTGATAATTAACGGAATATAGCTGACTTGTAATGAACCCAGTGTGTGCTGGTAATGGTTTTAATTTATTCTGAAAAATATAAGGTTGAATATACAAACTATCTCCGGGGATGGAGAGAATGAGGGAATAATAGCCCTGATAGTTTATTAATACGGAACTTTTCCGGTTGCGGTGGAAGATAACAACTTCCTTTTGGGAAGAGGAGTACAAATTATCAAATACCGATAAAAGACACAATAAAGCCAGACAGCAATTGAGGATAATCATCCAATGGAAATTCCGTTTTACCAGGAATAAAGTTCCGGAAATCAGGATGATATAAATCAGGATAATACTTTCGGAAGAGGGATAGAAATCCGGAATATTGATGCTGACCGGAATTACCAATTGCAGAAAAGAGAGTAGTAGACGACTGCAAAATTCCGGAATGAAACTCAGGTATTGACTGATAATATGGGGCAGAATCAGGCAAGTTGCGGAACTGTAAAGTAAAATGGTTGCTAAGGGAACAGCTAAGAGATTAGCCGTAAATCCACTGAGATTAATGGTA
>CAJMQA010000443.1 GCA_905215395.1 uncultured bacterium
GAATAATAATGGAGAGATATTGGGAGAAGGAAAGATTGAAAAGATATTACATAAGCCGAATAAGACTAATGTTGCACGTGTCAGGTCCCTGACAATACATGGAGATGCTTTGACGAAGGTGAGGGGCTTTGTTGTGAAAGAAAATTATCCGGAACCTTTGATGCCTAAGCCGTTGATAGAAAATGTCGAAGGACCGACCTATATCTGTCATTGTGACGATGTGAAACTGGAAGAGGTGTTGCAGGTGATTGGCGACCGGACCTTTATTTCTATTGATGAAATAAAGCATACTACGCATTTAGGTATGGGGCCTTGCCGTGGTAAACGGTGCATCCCGCGTTTACGTACAGCCTTGCGTAGCCGCGGTATAGAACTGGTGGGGGATGCTACTCCCCGGGCACCTTTATCCAATCAGCTGACTCTGGGAGAGATCACTCCGGCAAAAAAAGGGGATACCTATCTGGTTGCTAACCGGGATATTTTCAAGAAGATAGAAGTCAGTGCTTTAATTGCCGGTGGTGGTATTGCCGGAAGTTCTTTGTTCCGGTATATGGCGGAGGCCGGGATGAATCCTGTATTGGTGAATGCAGACCGGGGGTCTTCCTGGAGAAATATCGGAGGTGGACGTACGGCTTTTTCTTTACCGGAACTGGCAGAGATTGCAGCACAGAATCACGATATTTTTAAAGCATTGCAAAAAGTTTCAAATATTGATTACAGGCCCATTCATTATGTAAACTTTGCTCATGATGAGGAAACTTATAAAGCTTTGGAGGCTAGTAAAGCCTGGTCGAAAGCGGAAATGATCGGTCCGAAGCAATTCCGCGGGGAGATATCTCCTTATTTTAATTCCAATCCTAAAAAATATATTTCTGCTTTGGTGACAGATGATTGCTGGCAGGCAACTCCCGGAAAAGTTGTAGATCTGGTGAGGAATATCGGAATTGCTGCCGGAGGTACAGTGATGGAGGATTGCCGGGTGATTGAGGCTTGCCGGGATGGAAAGTACACCAGTGTATTGGTATTGACGCATGACAAAAAATATATTGAGTACCGTACAGAACATTTTGTGAATGCCTTGGGGAGTGGAGCCGGAAAATTATGTGATAGTATGGGAATTGATGCCGGCCTCTATCCAGTGCGACATCAGGCTTTTATTACCAGGCGTTTACCGATGCTGGGAAAGAATGGGAGCTGTCTGGATATGTTGATTGACCGTCAGGATTACAAAGGATTTTCTGCAGTCTACGGTCAGCAGATTGCCTATACTGGTCAGATTATTGGTTGTGCATCCCCGAAATTGGATGCTATGCGTATCGATAAAAACCTGAAAGTGAATACAAAAGCTTTCCTGGAAATCGTGAGCGAAATGTTTACAGAATGGATTCCCGATTTGGCAGGTGTTGGTATTCAGGCTGTATGGGGAGGATATTATACCGAACCCCGCTATATTGTGGATCCTGAGTTAGGATTGTTTGTCGGAATGCGCGGACATGGATTTATGCTTTCGCAGCATATCGCCCGGATGTATGTAGATAAACTTATGGGGCGCCCTGTTCCCGAATATTTTGAAAAGTTGAAATTGAACGGACCCGGACTGTCAGAGAAAGCTTTTAAATAAACCAGAAACCAGTAAAGGAAAGAGTAAAGGAAAACTTTTGCTTTTTACTCTTTCCTTTTTATTTTTTGTTTACTTTTGTATAAGTCAAGCTGTACATCAACATGGCTCAGGTAATTTAGTTTTGTCTGGGGTTTGCGTTA
>CAJMQA010000444.1 GCA_905215395.1 uncultured bacterium
GTACCACTCCCCCCGGTGTCCGCTCATCCTCCAGGGTTGCAATCAAATCCAACTTTGTATTTTGCCAGGTTGTAGCCACATCTATATTCTTCAAATACCCCTTATACACAGCCAGACGATGCACTTTTGTATTTACATGAAAGGAGGGACCATTTTCATCCCAGGTTCCACCATAAGTGCCGGAAACCTGCCCTGTTCCCAAATCAGACAGAGCCGTCAGTTTTCCACAATCAATCCGGTTAAATTTAAATTCACCACTCATAGCAACACAATCCGGAGAGCCATTTTTACAGGGGGCATAAATATAGCTCAAATCTCCGGCTAAGGCAGGCGTTATGCTTTTAGCCCTGACAACAAAATCTGAAAGAGTACCATCAAAACTAATTTTTTCAAAATCAACATAAGGCAAATGATGCAAAGGTGCCGGCACAGGAATATTCATATCAAACCAAGGCAGATAAACCATTTCCAGATCATCCGGACTCAGATGAGCTTTGTGCATCTCAATATTAAATACAGTATTCCGGACATCCGGCAAACCTATAGACTTAAAACTTCCCTGGAAAACACTTTTTTCCCCCAGCTCAAAATACAAATCGTGTCCCTCCAGCTGTTCAATCGTATTAGACACCACCCCGCTACATTTGACAGTATTATTTATTCCTCTCAATACTCCGTTAAAATAAGCCAGATCGATAAAACTCACTGCTGAAGGCCCCAATTCGTAATACTGCTGCATACGGGTTGTAAAATAACGCCAATCGTGCTGATCCGGAGTCCAGCTGAACTCCAGTTTCATCAGATCAAGATAGCTTCTTTCCAATTCTATCCGTGCATTGGTGATCTGTAAATTATCCTCTTTGATCCTGACACGTGCATCCAGCTCTTTCATTCTCAAACCTGATTTTTCTACAAAAGAAAGATTAGAAACGACCAAATGAGTCACTCCCGGATCAGAAAAATCCAAACCCGTCACATCCACATTCAAATCCCGGCATTCGACATCCGTCCAATTTACCCCATAGTCTACAGGTTCATACTCTGCTTCCCGATAAGCAAAAAAGGAATTACGCAAACTGACCTTTTTCAGTCCGACAAACCAACCAATTGATTTATTACCGCCAGCCGGAAGAGCAGTAGAGCCCTGTCCCCTTTGCAAAGAGTCCAGAAACATTTCTATGTTGGTAGCAGCACCTCCTTCCCGGGAAATCCATAAATTGAAACTTGCTTTATTCAAGAAAATTTCATCGATAGTAAAGCTCTTATTTACAATATTAAACGAGTCTGCTTTTACTCTGACATCCTGGCAATAAAACAAAGTATCGTTTTTAAAATCCTTCAGCAACACATCCGTCAATACCAGAGATTTGATCGGGCGGAAATCCACACCTCCAATCTGTATTTTTACTCCGGTATTCTTTTCAATCTTTTCTGTAATATATTTTACCAAAGAAGTCTGGACATAAGAAGTCTGCAGCAAGCCATACAACCCACCCAACAGTAATAGTATTCCTGTTACTGTAAATAATAATATCCTAAAAGCTTTTTTTATACCTGCACTTATTTTCAGTTTGCACACAAAAGTATTAATATTGCATCATATTTGAAACGATTGACACACAATCTATCATTTTTTTAACGGATAGTTTTCAAAATTTAATATTACTTGTATGACCGTCATTTTAGGCATAGAATCTTCTTGTGACGATACCTCAGCTGCCGTTCTGAAAGATGGGGTTGTTTTGACCAACATCATT
>CAJMQA010000445.1 GCA_905215395.1 uncultured bacterium
GGAAGAAGAAGGCATTTTTGCAATCGGAAATGTCCCTCAGGATATTTACCAGGTTTATCTTAAAAAAGGTGACTGTGCCGAGATCAATTTGTGTGCTGACCGTATGGAGCTGGTAGAAACCAATAGCCCCGAATTGAAAGTGTTTTATAATTGGTATTTACTTTCTTATGAGGCGGATTTGACAGGTGTGCGTTTTATGAAAAAGAATGCAACGTATGAGGATTTTTTCCCCGCTTTTGAGAAATTACAGAGTAAAGCGGAGGAGTTTCGGTCAAGGATCCATACTGGAAATCCTCGTTTTGACGAGTTGATGCCCCGGATTATCGGATATGATGAGGACTATATGGCTTTAAGCCTGCTATTTTCCCCGCGCACAAAACATCCGTCTGCTAAAGAATATCCGTCTTATTATTCCACATTGCTGAATAAAGAGAAACTGAAAGAAACGGATATTTTGCTTTTACCTTATGGCTTACGCTTGCTGAATCTGTATATGATGTATTATTTTCAGCAACAAGAGCGGAAGTTTAACATAGATGAGGGGGTAAAAGCTATAACGGATAATTTTCAGTTAAGGGGAGAAATGATTCTTGAAAAGGCCTATAGTTATAAATTTTATGAGGATTATCTGAGAATGCAGGAGGATTATGGTGCTTATTTTGTTACTGAAGATCAAAAAAGAAGGGCTGAAGCTATCGGGTCGAAGCTTTATAATCCGGATGAAGGAAAAACTGCGGCTGACTTTACTTATCCTGATGTTAACGGTAAAATGGTTTCACTATCCGATTTCAAAGGTAAAGTGGTCTTGGTTGATGTATGGGCCACTTGGTGTGCTCCTTGCCGGGGGGAAATACCTTATCTGAAAAGACTGGAAAAAGAAATGAAAGGAAAAGGGGTTGTATTTATCGGGGTTTCTCTGGATGTTGAGAAAGATAAGGAAAAATGGAAAGATATGCTGAAAAAAGAGGGGTTGGAAGGCGTACAATTATTTGCCGGAGGTTTTAAAAGTAAAATTGCTGCCGATTATAAAATACAGGGGATTCCGCGTTTTATGGTTTTTGACAAAGCAGGGAATATCGTTGCTTTCAATGCCCCCCGTCCTTCAGATCCCAAATTAAAGGATTTGTTGGAAAAAACCTTAAAGAAATAATATTTACAGGAAAAATTTGAAAAAAACGGGAGATAATACCTGGATCCCGTAATGATTATTTGTATTTGTTTGAATTGGGCGGACTATTTCTTCCTTTCCGGAACCGGAGGATTTAGTCCGCCTTTTTTCGTCTCCGATGGTAAAATATACCGGAATTTTGGAGTATGATGAAAATCTTTTCGTCCGGTAACCAGAGAGGTGGTTATTGTTCTTTCATCAGGCTATGTTTCCGGTGTTAACTGAGTTTTTGAGTAACGGTCATTGTGGCGGCGGTGATTGCTGTGGTGAGGGTATATGTCCTGCCGCTTCTTGTGTATGAGAAAGTCAGGATGTCCCCGATATTTGCATCGACGGCAATTTGATAGGTTCCTGTGGAGGTTGTGGCAAATATGCCCACAACTCTTGTGCCTACACTGACCGTTACGGTTCCGGCATTAATTACCGAACCACTTCCGCTACCGGTGCCATAAGTCAGTATCCCGGAAATATTCACCAATTGATCTTTCCGGGCAATGGTATAATCCAGATAGTTCGTACCTGTCAGCCGCATGCTTTCAGCTTTGGTTTGTCTGTTCGTGACGAGATTGATCACCGGT
>CAJMQA010000446.1 GCA_905215395.1 uncultured bacterium
AGTAACGATACGGGGGGAATTGCGACTTTGCAGCAGGTTCATCCCGAAAGCGGAGGAAAAAATATTTCTCCTGAGTTGTCTTGGATTAATGCACCCGAAAATACCCGGAGTTTTGCAATTACCATGTTTGATAAGGATGCTCCCATAGACGGAGGGTTCTGGCATTGGCTGATGTTTGACATTCCGGCTAATGTACACGATTTACCTGCAGATGCCGGTAATACATTCAGGCATCTGGCTCCGGCAGGTGCTGTTCAGAGTGTCAATGATTTCGGAAATCATGGCTATGGAGGTCCTAATCCTCCTCATGGGCATGGTTGGCATTCCTATATGATTACTCTATATGCATTGGATGTGACAAGTTTGGAATTGCCTAAGGATACTCCTCCGGCACAGGTTGGTTTTCATCTTTGGAAACATGGGATTGCGAAGGCTTCTATTGTATTTTATTACCGGAATTAGAAGGAAAAACTTTGTGGGTTTTGTGAACTTTTATTTTCTTTGTATCCGAAAAAAGTCTGGAGATGATAAATGTTATAAATACCCACAATTCAGTTTTAAATACTTTTCTTGCTGAGATCCGTAATAAAGATATTCAGGGGGATCGGATGCGCTTCCGGCGGAATCTGGAAAGAGTTGGTGAAATATTAGCTTATGAAATCAGTAAGACATTTGTCTATGCTCCGAAGACGATTCAGACTCCGATAAATCCCTGTGCAGTGATGTTGCCTGTACAAGATGTGGTTATTGCTACTGTTTTACGTGCAGGTTTGCCTTTTCATCAAGGATTCCTGAATTATTTTGATCATGCCGGGAATGCTTTTGTTTCGGCTCGCAGGGCTTATAGCCGGGTGGAAGGACAAATAGAAATCCGTTTTGATTCTATTTATACCCCTGATTTAACCGGGAAACAACTTTTATTGGTTGATCCGATGCTGGCTACGGGATCCTCCTTGGTTATCACATACCGGGAATTGTTGAAGCAGGGAAGTTGTCCGGCTCATACTCATATTGCTTCGGTGATTGCCAGTCAGCGTGGGGTGGATTATGTTGAGAAAGAATTGGCGGGTGAAGCTTTGACGATTTGGACTGCTGCTCTGGATGAAAATCTGACAGATAAATTTTATATTGATCCGGGGCTTGGAGATGCCGGGGATTTAGCTTTCGGGGAGAAAAAGTAGATTTATTTCTTCCCATAAGTATTTATTCAGATTAACTTTGCCATTCGTTTGGAGCTGAATCCCTTCCTCTTGTAGCAATTTCACTTGTTGTGGCCAAACGGGGCTGGGTCTTCCTGCACTGTTTACTACCCTGTGACAGGGCAGGGACAATTGTTTCGGGACATTGGCTAAGGCTTGTCCTACCATGCGGGAATATTGCGGAAAACCTGTCAGCCGGGCAATTAGTCCGTAGGTGAGTACCCGGCCGGCAGGAATTTCCTGTACAATATGGTAAACTTCAGCATAAAATGCCTGGCGGTCAAATTTCGTTTTATTTAACCCAGACATTCAGAATTTCTCCTATATACATCTGGTGAGGTTCTTTACCCCATTTTGCTCTGGCTGCTTCATCCAGTATTGATGCAGGATTGATGGGCTGAGCAATGAGTTTACGGCATTCGATAATCATCCAGGCTTCCGAAAAAGACTTACTGCCTGACGGAGTCGTAATGGGAGTCAGGCCGGATTCTTTTACTTTATCCTGGTCTTTACCACTATG
>CAJMQA010000447.1 GCA_905215395.1 uncultured bacterium
CCCGAAGTTTAATCACATTCTCAGCATCCACGCCCCCAGCCTTTGTCAACAAGGCCTCAATCATGGCAGTAAGGTTTATGGCTCCGTGAATACTTCCCCCATCTACTGTCGGCAAAAGGATACCGGCTGCCAATAATGCCGTTCTGTCACTTTCACTCAAAGCAGAAAAAAGATAGGTTTTATTCAAATAAAGCAGATTCGGATCTGCAAATTCCAAGGTCATTTCAACATCTTCCACCGGACGTATTGCTGCATAGCTGATAATTGCCGTATGTGCATCTTCAGTTTCTGTATAGGTCATCAGATTATTTTCATCAAAACCATCGGCCGTAATTTTCGGCTTAGGCAACCAGCTTGGAGGCAAAGTCTGATTCACAGTTATCGTTTCCACTGAAGCATCCACCTGTATATCCAGTATTACACCGGTCATATTCGAGGTATCAAATTTTAACTTATAGTTATATCTCTTTCCCGGAACTACCAGTAAAATATTACTAATCTTTTTACTGTAAGGCTGATTATTCTCTATCCAGATCCCTTTCAGATAAAATGCAACTTCACTACCAGCTTTAAAATAAGGATTTTCAGCACTTCCGGGATACCATTTTACAGTCTGTCCATTCGCAACAACTTCTACATAATAATCTTTCAATACTTTATCCAATTTGTCCTTATTCATCAATTCAAAGGAGGCTAATGCATTACCAACACAACAATGCAAGGTTACCGCCTGCTCTCTTCCCGCTTCCACTGTGAATGTTTTCACTTCAGAGGTATAAAAAGGAGCATCCATAGCCAAAGCCGGATTTATCCCATATGAAGCTACTATTGTATATTCTCCGCTTTTAAATAGCTGAGCTTTTGCATTAAATGCCGCACATGTCCCTCCGAAAACCAATTTCTCTTCAGCAACGGCAGTCATCTTTATCATAAACTGATCCGTCAATTCCGGAGACAAAGCATCGGGCATAGCCTTTGTTTCCACCCTATCTGTCAATGTCAGATGAATTGTACCCATAGGCTCCAGTCCGGCATCTTTCCGGCATCCCGAAAGCAAATCCAAACTAAGAAGGAGAATGATATAATAAATATTCCGCATAATTATTCATATAATAATTCAAACTCATCCACCCAAAGTGTACTACCATTCCCAACCTGACCAATTACTTTCGCTCCACTAAACTCTCCTCCATAATGACTGGAAGTAGCCACGATAGTCATAGTCGCAGGTTTTACTGTCTTTTTTGAATAAACAATATCAATCGTAAACGGAGTATAAGTTGTCACCTTCGTTTTCCCGACAAACTCTCCATATGCAATTTCATTCCCTGCTTTATCCCATAATCTGATATAAATATGACACTCATCGGTCGTCAGAGTCCCGGGATAAGTCCCTTCATTAATTTTTTCAGGAGTATATTTATAATATCCTGTTAATTTCAAAGGGCGGGCTCCTGAAAAAGGCTGGCCAAAAGAAACGCTGGTTGATGGTTGGGTCATATTGGTCTCATATTTTCCTATAAAAAGATTTCCCGCAGCCGATTTCACCAAAGTGACTCCTGTTATAGTGGTCAACCTGGCCGCCTTTCCTTTATATGCATCATTTCCCTCCACCGGAATTGTAATCGGGGATTTACCAATTGATGTTACCCC
>CAJMQA010000448.1 GCA_905215395.1 uncultured bacterium
CAGAGTCATGATAACACTTCCGATGGTGAATACGATCATGAACAGGATAGCAAAAGCCATGATTCCTGTCATTATATTGGGGTGTACTGTCTTATTGTCGTATTTGACGTTGATAATTCCGTTCGGGTGAATAATGCGTTTGAGTTCCACAAAGGAATTTTTGAACAGCAAATAAACTCTGACTACTTTGATACCGCCGGCTGTTGATCCGGCAGATGCTCCGATAAAGAGCAAGATAAATAATATCAGTCCTAAAAGGGGGGGCCATAACAGATAATCAGCTGTTGCATATCCGGTGGTTGTCATTAGGGTGACAACCTGAAAGAGGGCATCGCGGAAACTTTTTTCTGCATTTCCCCAGCCGCTCAGATATAGTCCGATACTGATGATTGTAGTGGCGGCAACAACAATGATCAGGTAAAGCTGAAATTCATTGTCGCGGATTAATTTTTGCCAGCATCCTTTCAGGGTGGCCATTAAAAGACCGAAGTTTGTTCCGGCCAGGAACATAAACACAATCGTGACATATTGAATGTAGGCAGAATTCCAATGGGCCAGACTGTCCTGTTTGGTGGAGAAGCCTCCGGTGGCCATGGTTGTAAATGCATGGCAGATACTGTCGAAAAATCCCATAGGACCACACCAGAGTAATAAGGTCTGCAAGACAGTTAATCCGGTATATAGAAACCACATTCTCCGGGCGGAAGAAGTAAAGGTAAAAGAGGTTTTGCTGTGTGTCGGTCCTGTGACTTCAGCAACATAAAGATCCCGTCCTTCTATACCCAGACTGGGCAGGATAGCCAGAAAGAGCATGATAATACCTAAGCCTCCCAGCCATTGGGTCAGGGAACGCCAGAATAAGGTGGCATGAGGCAGGGAGTCGATGTTATTGAGTACTGATGAACCGGTTGTGGTAAAACCGGACATGGTTTCAAAAAAGGCGTTAGCGAAAGAAGGGATGGTGTTTCCTAAAATATAAGGTAAGCAACCGAAGATGGAAAAGATCAGCCAGACAAAAGTAACCAGAAAATATCCGTCCTTTTTGGCCAGCACCCGGTCTTTTATTTTGATCTTCCAGCTCATGAGTATTCCTCCGCATAAGGTAATCAGGGCGGAGTAAAAAAATGCCAGAGCATCCGGCTCTCCGTATATTAATGCAACGACGACACAGAGCAACAGAAAGGCACTTTCCAGCAACAAGAACCTTCCTATCAAATTGGCGATAAAACGGAAGTT
The DNA here is from genome assembly GCA_905215395.1 of uncultured bacterium. Lineage (GTDB taxonomy): Bacteria > Bacteroidota > Bacteroidia > Bacteroidales > Marinifilaceae > Odoribacter. The sequence continues at coordinate 1,237 of CAJMQA010000448.1, forward strand.
TATCATTTATTGGAAGAATTTAATTACTTTTTTTACTGCATTTTGTAAGGCGAAAATGACTACATTATCACCCGGTTGTATCTGAACATCTCCTTTGGCTATGATGGTTTGGTCTCCGCGGAAGACACCTCCTACTGTTGCATCGTCCGGAAAATTCATATCTTGTAGCCGGTGACGGGTAATTTTAGAACCCTCTTTAGCCTCCAGTTCGAAAACTTCGGCTTCTGAAAACGTCAGGAATTTCAAATGTTTAACATCGACATTCATCGTATAGCGATAGATATGGGAAGCGGCGATTAACTTGGTATTGATCAATGTTCCGATACCAATATTTTCGGCCAGGTCGATATAGTCGATATTCTCAACTTCCGCCACACTTTTTTTGACACCCATCTTTTTGGCTAGCAG
>CAJMQA010000449.1 GCA_905215395.1 uncultured bacterium
AGATTTACAAAACCAACATTGTCGTTAGACCTGTTGGTTTTTTTTTGTCCGGAAAATTGTAACATTAAATATAGCGATATGAACACACACAGCTTAGTATCCATTGAAGATTACACAAAAGAAGAGATTCTGGAAGTACTGAAACTGGCTTCTGAATTTGAGGCTAATCCGAATCAGCGCTTGTTGGAGGGAAAGGTAGTCGCCTCTTTGTTTTTCGAACCTTCTACCCGTACCCGTTTGAGTTTTGAAACGGCTATCAGTCGTCTTGGCGGACGTATTGTCGGTTTTACCGATGCTTCTTCTTCAAGTGTGACGAAAGGGGAGACTTTAAAGGATACCATCAAGATGGTCGACAATTACTGTGATCTGATTGTTATGCGCCACCCGGTGGAGGGAGCTGCCCGCTATGCCAGTGAAGTGGCTGTGCATCCCATTCTGAATGCCGGGGACGGGGCGAACCAGCATCCTTCACAAACCATGCTTGACCTTTATTCTATTTACAAGACTCAGGGAACTTTAGAGAACCTGGATATCTGTATGGTCGGTGACCTGAAGTACGGACGTACGGTACATTCCCTTTTACAGGCGATGAGCCATTTTCATCCTACTTTCCATTTTGTGGCTCCTGAGTCCCTGCAAATGCCGGAGGCCTATAAATTGCACCTGAAAAAGCTGAATATAGCTTATTATGAGCATACCGAACTGGATGATGTGATTAACAAGGCTGATATTCTTTATATGACCCGGGTGCAGAGAGAGCGTTTTGCTGATCCTCTGGAATATGAGAAGGTGAAAAATGTTTATATCCTGAAGAATGCCATGTTGGCAAATGCTAAAGATACTATGCGGATACTGCATCCGCTGCCACGTGTCAACGAAATTGATGTGGATGTGGATGAAAATCCGAAAGCCTATTATTTTGAGCAGGCTCGTAACGGTGTGTTTGCTCGTCAGGCTATTATCTGCAAAGCTTTGGGATTGAAATAATTTACTATTAAAAATGACTGTTATGGCAAAGAAAGAATTACAAGTAAGCGCTATAGAGAATGGTACGGTAATTGATCATATTCCTGCTGATAAATTATTCGCTGTGATTAACGTTTTGGGAATTAATACCATGGAAAATGCAATGACCTTCGGTACTAACCTGAAAAGCAGCAAACTGGGCAAGAAGGCGATCATCAAAATCTGGGACAAATTTCTGGAAGATGATGAAGTCAATAAGCTGGCTTTGGTGGCACCATCAGCTAAGATCAACATCATCCGGGATTACGATGTGGTAGAGAAAAAAACTGTAAATGTGCCTGAGAAAGTGGAAGGGATTGTGAAGTGCATGAATCCGAAATGTATCACCAACCATGAAAAGGTAAGAACTAAATTTATGGTGGTAAAGGATTCTCCGATTGTGCTGAAATGTCATTATTGTGAAAAACTGACCGATCAGGAACACATGGAAATGAATTGATATAAAAAAACCGGAGTTTGAACTCCGGTTTTTTTATTTGATATATATTTCCAGCAACTGAGCCTCTTTTTCCGGTATCAGGAAAATATTTTTCAATATTGCAGGAATAAGTATGGTTTCTCCTTTGTTTACCTGTATGCTCTGATCTACATTGTATACGAGTGAAAATTTACCTT
>CAJMQA010000450.1 GCA_905215395.1 uncultured bacterium
GACACAACGAAGGAGCTGATTCTTCGGACTGTCTGGTCAGTCCGGAAGGTGTTTACACTTTTTCGGTCAAACGGAGCCCATATACCAAACACGGAACAGGTTGTATACTTTCAGCAGCCATTACTTCCTATCTGGCACAGGGACTCTCCCTGCCTGCTGCATGTAGTAAAGCACAGGTTTATGTGTCGGGGGTTATCGGGAGCAATGACAGTCTGTTAGGCTATCACACACTGGGATATGGTATGGAAAACTCCTATCCCCATCCTTCCGGACTGAATGTACAATACATAACCGCCCCGAAGCCCGGAATCACACTTTGCGGACAGGCAGAAGCCGTATGCAGGGGCGGAATGAGATGGATACAGCTGAGAATGAAAGGAAGCAGCACGGAGGAAATGATCAGGGAAGGAATACGGATGAAAGAGGTCTGCCGCCGCTATCACGCCCTGTTTATCATAAACGATCGCGTAGAAGTTGCACGCACTCTGGATGCCGACGGGGTTCACCTGGGCAAAGAAGATATGAACCCCCGGGAAGCCCGGAAAATACTCGGTCCCGGTAAAATCATCGGGGCCACCTGTAACACCTGGGAGGATATACTGCTCCGGCAGGAACAAAAGGTAGATTATATCGGCCTGGGACCTTTCACCTTTACTACCACCAAGGAAAAATTAAGTCCGGTACTGGGAGTGGAAGGTTACCGGCGACTGCTACAGCAGATGCGCGAACATCATATCAATATTCCGGTCTACGCCATCGGAGGAATTACGGAAAATGATATTCCGGAACTGATGGCCACGGGCATACAGGGAATCGCCCTGTCCGGCCTAATCAAAAACAGCAATGATCTGACTGAAAAGACAGAGGAAATCATTGAATTACTGAATCACAAAAGAAATAAGTCATAAATCAAAATCAATCATCATATGGAACCATTAAAAATAGCAGATAAAATTTTCACTTCCCGTCTTTTTACGGGAACAGGTAAATTCTCCTCCAATCAGGCCATGGAAGAAGCCATTATCGCTTCGGAAAGTCAAATGGTGACTGTCGCTATGAAACGCATCCGCATGGAAGACAAAAACGACGATATGCTGAAACATATTCTCCGTCCCGGAGTTCAGCTATTACCCAACACTTCAGGGGTGCGCGATGCCAAAGAAGCTGTTTTTGCAGCCCGGCTGGCGCGTGAGGCCTTCGGCACCAACTGGCTGAAGCTGGAGATACATCCCGATCCGCGTTATCTGCTGCCCGATCCGGTCGAGACGTTAAAAGCCACGGAAGAACTGGCAAAACTGGGCTTTATCGTATTGCCCTACTGCCAGGCCGACCCCGTCCTCTGTAAACGCCTGGAAGATGCCGGAGCGGCTACAGTAATGCCTCTGGGTGCCCCGATCGGTACCAATCAGGGACTGCAAACCCGTGAATTCCTGCGCATCATTATCGAACAAAGCAATATTCCGGTGGTTGTGGATGCAGGAATCGGAGCTCCGAGCCATGCAGCGGAAGCCATGGAATTGGGAGCAGATGCAGTGCTGGTGAATACAGCCATAGCCGTCGCAGGCAATCCGGTCGAAATGGCAAAAGCATTCAAAATGGCTGTCGAAGCCGGACGGATGGCTT
>CAJMQA010000451.1 GCA_905215395.1 uncultured bacterium
GTTGTTATTCCATTGTGATGCAGATGAAGCGGTACCATATTCACAGGGTATGGAGTTTTATTTTGCCATGCGCCGGTTGCAAAAGCCTGCCTGGCTCTTGAATTATAAAGGAGAAGGCCATTTTTTATCCCATCGGGCAGCAATGAAGGACTGGACACAACGGATGTTGCAGTTTCTGGATCATTATTTGGCCGGTCGGCCCGAACCTTTGTGGATGAAAGAAGGGATTACGCTGGATGAACGGAAGACAGATCTGAAATTACGCGTTCCCTGATCTTATTCTTAATAAAATGTTATAGGGGGGGATTGTGAATCACAAATATTGGTTAAGATGCCTGCAAAAAGTTTGGGTTTCTACGATGTTTTATAAATTGCCGCATCATTTACCAAACTTTTTAAAACCATTATGAAGAAACTAATACCTTTAATTGTTTGCCTGTTCATCAGTGCAATCACATTTGCTCAGGGTGGAGTAGATTTTCAGCACCTGACTTTCGATGAGGCTTTGGCAAAAGCAAAAGCTGAGAAAAAACTAGTATTTGTAGATTGCTATACTACCTGGTGCGGTCCTTGTAAGCATATGACAAATGAAGTTTTCCCTCAGGAAAAAGCCGGAGAATATTTTAATCCCCGTTTTGTGTGTGTTAAATTTGATATGGAAAAAGGCGAAGGAATCGATCTGAAGAAAAAACTGGGAGTAAGAGCTTATCCTTCATTTTTTATCATCCGTCCTGACGGAACCGTTCAGCATACAGTTGTCGGAGGAGGTGATTTAGACGGTTTCATTCAGAGAATAGAGAAAGGACTGAATGAAAAGACCTCTTTGCTGTATCTTGAAAAACAGTACAAGAAAGGAAAAATGAATAATAAACAGCTGATGGCTTATTATGAAGCTTTGTCCGATGCTTATGATAAAGCAAATTCTGAAAAAGTACTGAAAGAACTGCAATCCAAATTGACAAATAAAGAAAAACTGAAACCTGAATTCTGGTCTCTTTTTGAAGACAAGCAGGCAGGAACTCCTGAATTTGATTTTGTCCTGGCTAATTTACCGGCTTTTGAAAAGAATCTGGGAAAAGCCAAATTGGATGAATATCTTTATAAAGGCTTTTACTCTGCTATCAATTCCGGTCTTGGCAGAAAAGGGAATACTGTCAATATAGCTGACCTGGAAAAACAGATTTCGAATCTGAATATGGAGAAAAAAGCCAATCTGTTGAAATTCTGTCAGATTGTGGATGCTGCTGCTCAGGAAAATGTTGCCCAGCTGTTATCTATATTGGAACCACAAGCAGCTAATATAAGTGGGGATGAACTTTGGCTGGTTGCAAGCGCTCTTCAGAAAACTTCCAAAAATGCAACCAAAGAGCAGTTGAATCAATATGTGGCTCTGGGAGAAAAAATTCTGGCCAATCCGGCAAATGAAAAGATGAAAGTTTACCTGGAAAGAAGTTTCGACAATTACAAGAGAATGGCTCATGTTGGAGTTTATTTCGAAGATCTGACTCTGGAGCAAGCTATGGCTAAAGCTAAGCAACAAGGTAAATATTTGTTTATTGATTGCTATACTTCTTGGTGTGGCCCTTGTAAAAACATGACAGCTAATGTATTCCCGCAGG
>CAJMQA010000452.1 GCA_905215395.1 uncultured bacterium
CTGCCCTATGTTCATATCGGTCTCCCGACCGTTCCGGACGAAAAGAACGCCGATTTTTGCTATAATCTCTTTCCATTTCTTATATTGTTGATTCGTTTTATTTTTGAATTCTGCTTTTTCTTTACTTGGGCGCCGTCCGATACACAAACACTCCGACAATTGTAAACAATATATTAGGCAACCACACAGCTAATAACGGATTCATATTCCCGTTTGTTGCAAAAACTGTTGAAAATTGCATAAATAAAATATATGAAAAACTGATCAGCAAACCTATTCCCAAATGCAACCCCATCCCTCCCCGGATTTTACGGGAAGAAATACTCACCCCGATAAAAGTCAGAATAAAGGTCGCAAAAGCATTTGCAATCATTTTATACTTCTCAATCTGGAATTCTATGACATTTGAGCTTCCCCTTAATTTCATCCGGTCAATATATTTTTCCAGTTCAGGAAAAGTCAATTGTTCTTTTATTTTTTTAGGATTTTCCGAAAATTCCGAAGGCTGAAAAGCCATAACCGTATCTATCCGCTGACCGGTAGTATAAGTCTCTTTGTCTCCGTCGATCTTCCGCAATTTCCAATTATGGATGACCCAACGGCTACTATCTTTGTCCCAGGTCAACCTGGAAGAAGTCAGCTTGCTGACCAATGTATCCCCCCGAAAATTTTCGATCGAAAAGTCATACCCTATATTGGAAGCCACTGAATAAGAAGACATATAAATATAAGTTCCGGGAGCAATCTGCCGGTGTATATTCTGTTCCTTATTGGCATACCTCTTTCCCATATACATCTTCTCGAACTCTATCCGCTTTTCATTGGCATTCGGGATAATAAAAGCTCCCAATAAAAAAGACAGTATGGCAATCACCGTAGCCGACATCAAATAAGGCAATAAAAACCGCTTAAAACTGATACCGGTACTTAATATCGCAATAATCTCACTGTCATATGCCATTTTAGAAGTAAAAAAGATAACTGAAATAAAAGTAAACAATGAAGAAAATACGTTGGCAAAATAAGGAATAAAATTCTTATAGTAATCAAACATGATAGCCTTAACAGGAGCATCATTTTCTATAAACTTTTCCAGTTTCTCCGAAAGGTCGAATATCACCACGATACACAAAATCAGTACCAATGAAAAGAAAAAGGTCCCCAGGAACTTACGTATAATATATAAATCTAATTTCTTCATAGTTTCAACTCCAACAACTATTTGACGGCTCTGTGTTTATAACCTCCGCATTATCCGCGGCAATATTTTTTTCTTCCAATCCACAAAGTCCCCCTCTGTAATATGCCGTCGGGCCTCTCTGACCAACCACAAATAAAAGGCTAAATTATGAATCGAACAAATCTGTAAACCCAATATCTCATCGGACTTTATCAGATGGCGTAAATAAGCTTTCGAATAATCCACATCCACATAACATAAAGCAGCCGGATCAATAGACGAAAAATCCCGGTCCCATTTCTGATTCTTTATATTTATCGTACCCTCTGTCGTAAAAATCATTCCGTTCCGGCCATTCCGGGTTGGCATCACACAATCAAACATATCCACCCCTCTTTCAATACCTTCCAGAATATTTTCAGGAGTCCCGACCCC
>CAJMQA010000453.1 GCA_905215395.1 uncultured bacterium
GAGAAAGGGACGTTTTATTTTCCGGAGGGAACGAATGGAGATTATTATGGGGGATATCGCCCGTTGGTATAATGCTGAGGTGTATTACCGGGATCCGGAAGTGAAAGATGTGACTTTATCGGGAAGTATGGAACGGTATGGAAGCATTGAAGAGACGCTTGAAAAAATAGAAAAGACTGGTAAAGTGTCATTTCATGTTGATAAAAATACAATCATTGTCAGTAAAAAAAGATAAAACAAGGAGATGCTCCAACATCTCCTTGTAAGATAATGGTCAGGTTTATGTGGAAAACTCAACCATATGTTTAACCTTTAATATTGCAATATTATGAAAAATAATCGAATGCTTTTCTCTGATGGGTGAAAATCTTTGTTTTTTCTCTGTTTTTTCTTTTATGTGGTATGTGTAAAGTCTGCTCCAACAGACGGTTCGTATGTTTAACTTTTAATAGCTGTTTTATGAAAAAAGGATGTTCGTCAGATGTCTTTTACAGAGATGTCAGTGGAAAAATTTTACGGATGATGAAAATTACAATTTTTTTATTATTCATTTTTAGTTCAGGTTTTGCTTCTGTTTTTAGCCAGGATAACAGGTATACATTATCTCTGGAGAATGTGTCTCTTGAAAAGGTGATTAAAACGATTGAAGAAAAAGGGAATTATACTTTCCTGTATTCCAATGAAGAGGTGGATGCTATCCAGGGGCTTGATGTAAAATTGAAAAACGCTGCATTGGAAGATGTTTTGAAGCAATGTTTGCAGCATACCAATCTGGTATATGAGATTACGGAACAATTGGTCATTATCCGTAGCAAGCAGGAGAAACAGGCCGATAAGGATGTGCTTGTGAAAGGAGTGGTAAAAGACAAAAAAGGAGAGTTATTGCCGGGAGTTTCGGTTGTATTGAAAGGGACGAATGTGGGGGTGGCAACCAATAATTCCGGGGGTTTTGAAATCCGGATTCCGCAGTATGGGGATATCCTTGTCTTTTCTTTTGTAGGCATGAAGACGGCAGAGGTGGCTGCCCTGAAAACGGATATGGAAGTTGTACTGGAAGATCAAAGCAGCGATCTGGACGAAGTGGTAGTGATCGGATACGGGACGGTAAGAAAAAAAGATCTGACAGGGGCAGTTTCCCAGGTCAATGAGAAACTGCTGGAAGAATCTCCCTCCAATAATATCGGGCATATCTTACAGGGACAGGTTGCAGGTTTACAAATTATGACAGGTAGCGGGGCTCCGGGGGAACCTGTACAGTTGCAGTTGAGGGGAATCAGTTCTATCAGCGGGAGTATTTCTCCTTTGATTGTTGTCGATGAAATACCGATGCCTTCAGATTACAATATTACCGATTTGAATCCCGGGGATATAAAAAGTATTGATGTTTTGAAAGGAGCTTCTTCGGCTGCCATATATGGTTCCAGGGCAGCTTCGGGTGTTATTATCATTACGACGAAGCGGGGGGAGATCAATAGTAAGCCGGTGATTAATTACCAGTATAGTTATGGAACCCAACAATTGACGACTAAGATCAATACGCTTTCGGCAGAGGAGTTTAAGTTGTTGCTGGCTGAAGCCACCCGGAATACTGCCTGGGAGAAGGGGTACAACAATA
>CAJMQA010000454.1 GCA_905215395.1 uncultured bacterium
GAGTTTCAGGACGGACTCTTTTTTATCTCTTTCAGCCAAAGTAAGAAGACAGTAAAAATTTATGGAAAGGTAACCGATAAGAGCGGGCAACCGTTGCCGGGAGTTTCTGTTTTTCTGGAAGGGACGACGGTCGGAACCTCTACAGATATTGATGGCAAATATGAACTGGTCGTTCCGGCGGGTACGCCTGTGCGTGTGGTCTGTTCGTTTATCGGGATGAAAAATGTAGTTTTCAATTTTCCTTGCCAGCAGAATTCAGAACACAATGTGACCTTGGAGCCTGATGCTGTGAAGCTGGAAGATGTGGTAGTCATCGGTTACGGGGTGAAATCCCAACGCAATGTGACCAGTTCTGTTGCTTCCCTGAAAACCGAAGATATGGAAAAATTTTCCAACGGAACCTCCACTTTCGATAAAATGCTGGGAGGGGCAATGAAGGGAGTGATGGTGACCCAGAATTCCGGAGAGCCTGGGGGGAAAGCGACCCTTAATGTAAGGGGGATCACTTCTCCGGTTTCGGGCAGTACGAACGAACCTTTGTATGTGATCAACGGCGTGCCTTTTTTTATAGAGGGGGGATATCAGAATGTAAATCCCCTGATGTCTATATCCCCGAATGATATAGAGAGTATAGACGTATTGAAGGATGCTGCGGCAACAGCCATTTACGGTTCGAGAGGAGCTAACGGAGTGGTGATTATCAATACAAAGGGTGGAAGACGGAACGAAAAGATGCATCTGACAGCCGGGTATACCTTTTCGATCGGTAATCCGGTAAAAAGATTCAAGCCGTTAAGTACGGCAGAGTTTAAAGAGGTGCAGGATTTGCTGATACGGAATTCGGTTGCTGCTTATAATAAAGGAGAAATCTTATCGTGGGAATGGAGTAGTTCCAATGCATATATGAACAAACTGGGACGGATCAGCCAGGGTGAGGAAGGAAAATATATTTACGACGGTTTAAATGATGCCGGTTTCGGCAATGCCAATACTGACTGGTCGAAAGAAATTCAGAATAAGAATGCTCTGAACCATCAGTATATGCTCAGTATCCGCGGAGGAGGTGAGAAAACAAATTATTCCTTTTCAGTCAATGTGACTAATCAGGAAGGGTTATACATCCGTGACAAGTTGCAAAACTATGCTACTTTTTTATCGCTGGATACGGATCTCTCGGAAAGATTGAAAGCAGGAGCTTCTTTGAGTTATTCTTATACCAAACGGTTTTACGGATCGAATGCTGATCCCGGTCAGGGGAATATCCAACCGTGGTTGGTGCGTCCCGATGTCGCTGTATACAACGAAAAAAAGGAGTTAAACCGGATAGAGGGGGCTGATAATTACATGTATGCCAGTCCGGTCGGGACGTATCAGGAAAATAACGATACCCGTTCGCAGCAATTTCTCGGAAATGGCTATATGAGCCTGAAGATAATCGAAAATCTAAAGATACGCGGGGATATCAGTGTTGCCCTATTCAATTCCCACAATTATGATTTTATTCCGATTACTGCCCAAAATATTCCGATCGGTGATGAAGAGTCGGTTCGTTCTTCCGGCAGGGATTCGCGGGGACAGGTTGCCAATACCTCGGTTAATTTCCGGATGGATT
>CAJMQA010000455.1 GCA_905215395.1 uncultured bacterium
GATGAGCCCGTGTACAGACAGAAAGCAGATCGTAAACGAACAATTCTCCGTCTTTATAATATTTTCGTCCTCCAGTGTAGATTTCCGAGTAAAACAGAGTTGCTGTTGAATCAATGGTAATGTCTGTATCGGTGATATACCGACTGTTCCGGCAAGGGATTGTGGCTTCAGGAATATATTCCAGATAGGCATTTTCTTCCAGTACAAAAGTTTGTTTCAGTCCGGAAAAATTATAAATCATCTCGGCGATCTTAGTGGCTGCACCTGTGGATATAAAAGCATAGGCATCCTTGCGTACTGTAAAGTGGTTTTCATAGCGGTCGCCGTCAACGTTTGGGCCTCCGGCAGAAAGAATGTAAACACAAGGCATCTCAGGCATCCCCTCATCAAAATACAATTCCTGTTGTACGATCAAAGGGGCACGTCTGTCCCAGTGTCTCATAATTGACTTTTGCCGTTCATCCAGTTCGAAGATCAAATCCAGCATACCAAATTTGCCCGGTGCACCCAGACTCATTGCTTTTGTTTTTGCCAGATAGGGTCTTAATTCCTTGCATTTGGAATAATCACTCATAATTTCATCTCCTCTACTTCTTTTTGGGATACCCTGTCAAAAAGAGCCATATCCCGTATCAATCCCACAAGTTCTTTAATACCTTCTCCTGTCATGCAGTTGGTAAATATAAAGGGTTTGCCCGGACGCATCAGCTCTGAATCCCGGCGCATGACTTCGAGGTCTGCATGTACGTAGGGAGCCAGGTCGGTTTTGTTGATAACAAGGATATCAGAATAAGAGATTCCCGGTCCGTCTTTGCGTGGTATTTTGTCACCTGCAGCTACATCTATTACATAAATGAAGAAGTCTACCAGTGCCGGACTGAAAGTCAGCGTCAGATTGTCTCCTCCGGATTCGATAAGTACGACATCACTATCGGGAAATTTTGCTTCCATTTCTTCCACTGCAGCAATATTCATAGACGGATCTTCCCGGACTGCTGTATGAGGACAGGCGCCTGTTTCCACTCCGATAATCCGTTCTTCGGCGAGATAACCTTTCAGCATTTTCCGGACATGTTTGGCGTCTTCAGTTGTGACAATGTCATTAGTGATAATTAAAACTTGTAATCCGAGTTTCAGAAAATAAGGTGTGATAGCTTCTATAAGTGCGGTTTTTCCCGAACCAACGGGACCTCCGACTCCGATTCTGCAGGTATTACTCATACTTTTAATTTTAGTGGTTGTTAATTCATAAACATTCTCATTTTACCTTTTTCATGTAAAGAAGCGATAATGTCCATTTCCGGAACAAAGGCTCTCATGTCTTCAAATTCCAGCTCTTTTACATTTTCATAATCTGTAGCTGCTTCAGAGCATAGGCGGTAAAGAATGGCTTGTGTTTCATAATGGGAAACTTTGACGCAGCGCAAAGCTGCATTCAGGATCATATTAATAGCTCCGTATTCAATGGCTGTAAAGAGATCTTGTTCTGTAGCACCATTATGTTGAAAATAAATAGCTTGTGCGATGGGGTAAGTCCCCGGTATTTTCTGACAGCGGATATCTTCC
>CAJMQA010000456.1 GCA_905215395.1 uncultured bacterium
GGTATCCGCTAGCAACCAACTTCTGGAACAAGTGGAATTTCATCCCCTGTTTGCCTACCTGCCACCGGGTAAAGAACTACAAAAGACCCGGCATAAAAGTGGTAGTGCCATGCTCAGTTTTGTGGTGAACACCACCACCATCCGTCCTGATTTCCAAAATAACCAAAATGAACTGGATAAAATACGCTCCACCATCGAATCGATAAAAAACGATCCGGATGTACAGATTTTACAAATTTCAGTACAGGGGTTTGCTTCTCCGGAAGGTCCTTACGATCAAAACAAACGCCTTGCCCAAGGGCGAACTGAAGCGGTCAAAGCGAATGTCTGCCAGCTTCACCCTTTTCCCGACCAATTGTTTTCACTCGACTGGGTAGCCGAAGACTGGGAGGGACTAGTCAGGCTGATTGAAGAGTCAGACTTGCCGGAAAAAGAAAAGGTTCTGGACATTATCAGAACCACAGATATACTGAAAGGCAGGGAAAAAGAATTAATGCTACTGAAAGAAGGAAATCCATGGAGGTATATGCAGGAGCATTTTTTCCCTCAGTTAAGGCGTGCTGATTACAAAATCACCTATACAATCCGGGGATTTGAACCAGAAGAGGCCCGAAAAACCATTCTGACCCATCCTGAAAAGCTGAGTGCCGGAGAATGTTGGCAAGTTGCCCTGGAATATCCGCAAGAGAGTCCGGAATTCAAAGAGATCATCAGGATATGCCAAAAGACCTTCCCGGACCATCCCGTCACCAATTTCAACCGGGGCATCCTGCTGATGCACGAAGGACATTATGAGGAAGCTCTCCCCTATCTGGAAAAAGCCGGGGAACTTCCGGAGGCTTTCAATGCCCTGGGTGTATGTGCCATGATGACCAAAGATTATGCCACTGCCAGGCAATATCTCAAAAAGGCGGAATCCCTCGGAGTCACAGCAGCCACTCACAACCTGAACGAACTGGGAAAGATCGATGAGAAATAACAATAAACAAATGACAACAGACAGCATATTAATAACCTTTAAAAACGAAATCTATGAAACTACACAATTATTTATTAATCAGCATTTTGAGCATAGGATTACTCGCCTGTAACAAAGGTGAAGAGATAAATGCCGATCCCCAGGGAGAAGGAGCAAAGACGGTCACCCTGAAAGTCACCACCTCTACTCCGGTGAAATCTATCACAGAACCATCAATAGGTGAGAACAGAAATATGGAATTCAACGACCTGCTGATTGTTTTTTACAACCAGGGGACAGGAAATATATTCCGTTCAGTAACGCTGACAGCAGCCGATTTGACAGCTGCAACCACCGGAGGATATACTTTCCATAACCTGAGCCCGCTGATCGATGCTGCAGCAGTCGTTGCCAACAGCGACGGAGAGAATATTCTGACAGCAGCAGAAAACACCAACATTTCAGCCCTGAAAGCAGCTGTATTGGATATTGCCAAACAACAAACCATGGCAAATAATATCCTTCTATTTGATGCACAGGCATTGGAATCCGATGAAACAATTAC
>CAJMQA010000457.1 GCA_905215395.1 uncultured bacterium
CGAGCATAAGCGATTTTTTATAAAACGAATTTGCAAATTAAAGGAAATTAATCAGGAAAACAAAAATTGGAGAGAATACGTAAAATAAAACTAATGTTTGGCTTAAATATAAAGGAGAAAAAGTGGTAATCGTTAATTTAAATCGTTTTAATTCTGACAATTTATTTGTTATTAAATCTAAAAATACTAATTTGGAGCCTTCAAAATTCATGGCAGTAAAGTTGGATGGTATGAAATTTGAAGATTATAGATAGAAAAAGAATAGCCTAAATATTAAAAAATGCAATACATATGGAAAACAAATTAGACGTCTTGACCAAGAAGTTATATGAAGAGGGTGTGGACAAGGCCAATCAGGAAGCGGAAAAAATTATCAAAAAAGCCAAGGATGATGCAGCCCGCGTAATTGCAGATGCTGAAGCTCAGGCAAAAGAGATTAAAACGAGGGCTACTGAAGAGGCTGAAAATCTGAAAAAGAAAGCAGAATCAGAAATGTCATTGAGTGCCCGTCAGGCCGTAACAGCTTTAAAACAATCTATTACCGGATTGATTGCCGGGGATGTTGCCGGGGAAATGGCGAAAGTCGGTTTTGAAGACAAGGCAGTTGTTCAGGAGTTGTTAGTTTCTATTGTAAAGAAATGGGACGTTACCTCAGGTAATCTGAATCTGGAGCTTATCTTATCCGGAGAGGAAAAGGCACAGTTTGAAAAATTTGTGGCAGAGAAGTATAAAGCGTTACTGGACAGGGGACTGGAAGTGAAAGTCGGGGATCTGCCGGAGGCTTTTATCATTCAGCCTAAGGATGGTGGGTATCAGGTTGCTTTCTCTGAAAAATTGTTCGAAGCTTTCTTCAATCAATATATGAGAAGCTTTACGAAGACACTGCTGTATAAATAATTAGACCTCTGATTTGCATGAGTTATATTGCTTTTATTGCAGGTTTGCCGGAGATATCGTGGGATGACCGGAAATTATCGTTGACTATAGCGGATTTCCGGGCGCAATTGAAAGATTACATCAGCGGGAAAGATGAAGAACTGCTGAATTTATTTTTTCTTCCCAACGATAATGCCCAGTTGCTGCGTCTGCTTTACAAACAGGATCCTGATCCTGCTTTGCAGACTGTCTATCCGGTAAAACTTCTGGAAGAAGAAATACAGGAACCCGATAAGGAAATCCCTTCTTATTTACGGGAATTTATTACAGATTTTAAAGAGGAACATCTGAAGTATGATCTTTCTCCGGAGAATGTATTGAGCTGGATGTATTATGATTACATGATGAAAGCTGATAATGCTCTGGTAAGAAGTTATGCGGAATTTTCAATGAATCTGAAAAATCTGGTGACTGCAATCAATTGCCGTAAGTATGGATTTGAAATTTCCAGAG
>CAJMQA010000458.1 GCA_905215395.1 uncultured bacterium
ATATATAAACGTAAAACATCCCTTTTTAGTTCCGTCTATTCATGCAAGAAGGTGTCCAAAATCTTTTTGAACACCTTCCTCTTTAACTTTAATATCGGCTTTCCTAACTCTTACTGAATTCTTTGATTCTTTGCTCATCGGATTTACGGCAGATTAAAATTACATTGTCCTGTTCAGCAATAATATAATCATCCAATCCCTGAATAACCACTTTTTTATCTTCCGAAACATGTACGATACACCCTTTACTTTCAATCATACGAACCTGCTCTCCGACAACAGCATTCCCGGAAGGATCTTTGGATAACTGCTCATACAAAGATCCCCAGGTTCCGAGATCAGACCAACCAAAATCAGCCGGAAAAACATAAATATTTCCAGCCCGTTCCATGATGGCATAATCAACAGATATACTTTCACATTGCGGAAACTTCACATCCACAATTGTTTGTTCTCCGGGAGTGTAAAAATATTCATTCATAGAATCAAACAATGCAGCCATCTCCGGCTGATTCTTCCGGAAGGCTTTCTCCACGGTCCTGACATTCCAGAGAAAAATACCGGCATTCCAGAAATATCCACCTTCCGACAAATATTTTTCAGCAGTCTCCCGGTCCGGTTTCTCTTTGAATCCCTCCACTTCACAAATTTCCTCCCCGATCTTTATATTGGAGCTACCGTCTTTCACTTTTATATATCCATAGCCTGTTTCCGGACGGGTCGGCAGCATCCCCAGAGTAAGAATACGATCTTCAGCGGCTACAAAATCCAGCCCCTTGCGAATGACCTTCTTAAATTCAGCCACATCAATGACAATATGATCTGAGGCTGAAACTACCAAATTAGCTTCCGGATCTTTCTGTTTTATTTTCCAGGCCACATATGCAATACACGGAGCCGTATTCCGCATACAGGGTTCCAATAAAATATTAGAGTCCGGAATATCCGGTAATTGCATCTTAACCAATTCCCGGTATTTTACTGATGTAACTACCCAAACATTGCTAATCGGACAGACACCCGCAAAACGTTCGACTGTCAATTGCAATAAGGTCTTTCCAGTCCCCAGAACATCTATAAATTGCTTCGGTTTCCCAGGAGTACTCATCGGCCAGAAACGGCTTCCTATCCCCCCCGCCATAATAACTAAATGGTTCATTTTAATTAAACAGTTGATGATGAAACAAATTCAGGGAAAGAGAAACTGAACACAGATCCGACATTCTCTTCCGACTCAAACCACAATCTTCCGTTATTTTTCAGGACAAAATCACGGCACAACAACAC
>CAJMQA010000459.1 GCA_905215395.1 uncultured bacterium
AAAGCGGCCAGAGGCCGCTTTAATTTATTTGATCAATCCTTTATCGAATTTTTCTTTGACTTTCACCAACATATCCACTGTCATATTCTGGAGGTTGTATTCCGGTTTCCATCCCCATTCTTCACGGGCACAGGAATCGTCCATACTGTTAGGCCAGCTATCGGCAATGGCTTGTTTTACGGGATCTATCTGATAATCCATTTTAAAATCCGGCAGATGTTTGCGAATTTCAGCAGCAATCTGTTCCGGTTCAAAACTCATCGCTGCAATATTGAAACTGTTCCGGTGTTTCAATCTGGCAGGATCAGCTTCCATCAACTGTACTACAGCATTCAACGCATCCGGCATATACATCATATCCATATAGGTACCAGCCTTGACGTTACAGGTAAAAGCACCTTTACGGATAGCATCATAATAAATTTCCACTGCATAGTCTGTCGTACCACCCCCAGGCAAAGTCACATAGGAAATTAAACCAGGGAAACGTACACTGCGGGTATCCACACCAAAACGATTGAAATAATAATCACTCAATAACTCTCCGGTCACCTTACAAACACCATAAATAGTAGTATTGGAACGTTGCAAAGTATCCTGAGGAGTCTTATCTTTCGGAGTATCTTTACCAAAAGCACCTATTGAACTCGGAGTAAAAACAGAGCAATCATTATCTTTAGCTATATTCAAAGAATTTGTCAAAGCTCCGATATTGATGTTCCAAGCCAAAACCGGATTTTTTTCACCGGTAGCAGACAACAAAGCCACCAGATTGAAAATTGTGTCAATACCGTATTTTTTTACAATCGAAGCATATTTTTCTCCGTCAAGCGCATTCAGTTCTTCAAAAGGACCAGCTTCTGCCAATACTTTACATTTTTCAGCACTGATATCAGCAGCAACAACATTGTTATTTCCATAAATGGATCTTAAATGAGGAACAAGTTCAGAGCCGATTTGCCCACCTGCACCGACAATCAATATCTTTTTCATTGCAGATTGAATTATAAAATTTTTTGCAAATGTATATAATAAATTGAGCTGTTACTACAAAAATGAAATATTTTTCGCCGTTTAGCTGAAAAGTCTCAAGCCATTTTCCCGTTCTGCTTCATAATAGTAATCAACCTGTAAATCAGGCCTTTTAGAGGCCTGCACAGCCAATTGGTCACAACGTT